>JAPPLF010000060.1 GCA_028874215.1 Acidobacteriota bacterium | reverse complement strand
CACCGCCGTGAGCCGGAGCGGCCAGACCACCGCCGACATGGCGAACGGTCCGGTGCAGCGCATCCTGCCCTTCCCGAGCACGGTCGAACTGCTTGAGTCGCTCGGATCCCACAACAACAACAACTGTGTAGCCTGCTGACCCGGGGGGTCCGCTGACGGAACTTCCGCAGGGTGGCAGGAAGGAGCAACGCAATGACCGCAACAACGTCTGTTCTCCGCCGGTGCCGCAAGCTCGCGGCTGCCGGAGCGCTCATGGTCCCGCTGGGAGCGTGCTTCAACTACTCGACGGTATCGCTCGAGACGTTGGCGCCCGACCAGACCGCCCGCTTTACGCTGGACCAGGAGGGCTTCGGGCGGGTCGTCAACGAGGCGGCCGTCGGTGGCTTTCCCGTGCAATCCATGAATCTCTCCAACAACCGCGTCAGCGGGCGTGTGTCCGAGGTAGGGGAGGAGGGCCCTACCATCCAGTTGCGAGGCGCGGGGGGATCGCTGTTCACGACGCAGTTGGCCCGTGGCTCAATCCAGGAGGTTGCCGTGCGCGAGTTCGACCGCAACAACACCCTGCTCGCCACGGGCGGGATCGTGGTAATCGTCGGCGCAATGCTCCAGGGAAGGACAACCGGGGGAGCTGCCGGCCAACCTCAGCCCCCCGAAACGGAGAACATGATCGGCCTGCGTCTTTTTTCGATCGCGGTCCCGTAGGCGCCGGACCGCGTAGCCATTGGCTGCGGGCTCTGAAGTGGTTTGGCGGAATTCAGGTTCTGACGGTACTTCCGCGATTGGGAATTTGGCGCCCCTTGCGCGTCACGCGAAGGACGTCCATTCTGATCGGGTTGCACCCGGTTTCCGGGCAGGGTTGTGTGTGCCTTGCGCACACCGGCTCAGGCGCCGGTCGTTCCGGGAGGGGGCGGAGGGGACTGAAAACGGTGGCGGGAAGCCACCCCAAAGAAGGAGAGTGTTATGCGAGTCATCCGGCTACTAACCCTCACTCTGCTGTTGGGGGCCACGTCGTGGTCGTTCGCGGAAGCCCAGGTGCCCGCGAACAGCGACGTGAACGCCCCGGCGGTGGACAGGGCCGCCAGATCCCTTGGCGACGCCCTGGGAATCCGCGTGACGGAGGCCACTCCGCTCGTGGGTTCGCTGACCGGACTGGTGACCGACGCCGGGTCCGGTCGTCCGCTGTCCGCGGCCCAGGTGTTCATCGAGGGCACCGGCCTCGGCGGCCTCACCAACGCCTCGGGACGCTACCTCATCATCAACGTGCCCGCCGGCACCCACACGCTGCGGGTCGAGCTCATCGGCTACACGAGCGCGTCGCAGGAGGTGAACGTCGCCGACGACCAGGCGACCACTGTGGACTTCGGCCTCGATGAAGAAGTCATCGACTTCGACGAGATCGTCGTCACCGGGACGGCGGGTCAGGCGCGTCGCCGCGAGGTCGGAAACGCCATCGAGCAGATCAACATCGCCGAAGTTGCGGAGCCTGTTAACGATGTCGGCCAGCTTCTGCAGGCGCGCGTGGCAGGCGCCCGCATCCAGTTCAGTTCCGGGAACTCCGGTTCCGGCGCCGACATCCGTCTGCGCGGCAACGTGAGCACGGCGCTCAGCAACCAGCCCCTCATCTACATCGACGGGATGCGCGCCAAGAGCGAGCCGACCTCCAGCCAGAACGGCGCCGAGGATCCCTACAGCCCGCTCAACGACCTCAATCCCGACGACATCGACCGGATCGAGGTCATCAAGGGCCCCGCGGCCACGACGCTCTACGGCAGCGAGGCGGCCGCCGGCGTGATCCAGATCTTCACCAAGTCGGGTGGCCAGGGCGCGCCCCAGTGGACCGCCGAAGTCCAGCAGGGCGTGTCGTACTTCCGTCCGTTCGGAACGAGCGAAGTGCCCCACATGTACCTGGATCCGGTCTTCCGCAACGGCCACCGGCAGCGCTACTCGATGCAGGTTCGCGGCGGTTCCGGCGATCTCGGCTACTTCGTGTCGGCTGCCTGGAACGACAACCTCGGAGCGGTAGAGACGGACAGCGAATCCAAGCTCAATCTGCGCGCCAACACCACATTCCGTCCGCACGAGGACGTGCTCATCCAGTTCAACAACACGCTGGCCCGCACGGATCTCCAGCAGGCCCAGATGGGGAACTCGGTCACCTCCATCATGATGACCGCCATTCGCGGGCCCAAGAGCTACATGCCCGGCTTTTCCCAGACGGGACGCGACCCGGAGACCCTGCGCCTCCTGCTTACCGAGGAGTACAAGAACCAGATCACGCGCGCGGTGAGCGGCCTGACGGTAACCTACACACCGGGAGCGGACTTCACGCACCGCCTGACGCTCGGATACGACTTCTCGCAGGATGACCACTTCAACGACCAGCAGCACTGCTGGCTGTGCCCCATCGGTCGCTACGGCGACTTCTCCGACTACATCTATGAGGGTGAGCAGCGGCGCGGCATGTCGCAGAACACCGTCCGCAGCTTCGACTACGTCGGCACCCTCGGCTTCGGCATCACCGACAACATCCGCAACACCCTGTCGTTCGGTGCCCAGGGCGTCGAGAACGACATCGAGAACAGCGAGTATGTGGTCCGCCACTTCCCGGCGACGGGTGATTTCACACTATCGACGGGCTTCCTGCGCCAGAGCGTCGGTCACAACCGCTTGCGGATCGTAAGCGGCGGCTTCTTCATGCAGGACCAGATCGGCTTCGACGACAAGTACTTCCTGACCCTCGGAGCGCGGGTGGACGGCAACAGCGCGTTCGGTGAGAGCGTGGGATTCGGTCTGGGCCTCGAGGACTTCCGCTTCGACTTCTACCCGAAAGTCAGCGCCTCCTACGTGATTTCGGATGAAGACTTCTGGCCTGAGGCGTTCGGTCAGGTAAAGCTCCGTGGCGCCTACGGTCTCGCCGGGCGTGCTCCGGGGGCGTTCGACAAGGTGCGGACCTGGAGCCAGGTCGGTTACAACTATACCGAGCCTGCCTATTGGCCCGCCAACCGGGGCAACGACGAGCTCGGTCCCGAGCGCACGGTCGAGTACGAGGTCGGCCTGGACGGCTCGTGGCTCGAAGGTCGCTTCAGCGCCGAGGTGACCTACTACCATCAGACCACCAGAGACGCTCTCTTCAACGTCGCTTCGCCCGACAGCGAAGGGAACTGGAGGTCGCAGCTCGAGAACGTGGGCGAGTTCGAGAACAAGGGGATCGAGATCCAGACCAACACGACGCTGCTGGACACGCGTTCGCTCCGTTGGGATCTCGGCCTCGGGCTTGCCACCAACCACAGCAAGGTCCTCGATCTCGGCGACGCGGCGCCTTTCGGCGTCGGCGAGTATGGATGGATCAGAACGGACTGCGGCGCGAACGGGGACGAGGGATGCCCGGTGCCGGTCATCTACGCCCGGCGCGTGATGAACGCGAACGACCTTGCGGACCCGATCTACTCGAGCGGTCGTGAGATATACGGTCCCGCCAACCCGCCCTACATGTTCACGGGAAGCACCTCATTCGATCTTCCCGGAGGGCTGACTCTGTCCGCGCGTGGCGAGTACCTGCGCGGCGGCTGGATCTCCAACTACTTCGAAGCCGGCGGCACCGGCCGCGCCATTTCCCATCCGAAGTGCTACGACGCCTACCGCAAGATTGATTCCAATTGGGTCCCGGGCGAATACGGAAGGAACGACGGCCCGCCGCGCCCGGATGTCCGCCCCGCCGACATGTACGCGTGGGAGTTGGCGCAGTGCTTTGGCATGGCTCGCTATGAATACGCCAACTCCGAGTCCGATTTCGCGGAGTTGCGTGACGTCACGTTGTCCATCCCGGTCTCAAACCTGCTGCCATCTCTGACTTCCTGGGCCAGCCGCGCCGATCTCGTGATTTCCGGGCGCAACCTCGCCTTCTGGACGCACGCGAACCTGATCACGGGACACCCCGAGCAGAACGAGAACAGTCCCTGGACGACTGCCTCCGGTGAGTTCAGGCACGACCTGGTCAAGGGAATCGACGAGACGCTTCCCCCGGTTTCCTACTTCACCGTCTCGCTCAGAGCGATCTTCTAGAGACATTGGCAACCAAGGAGAATCAAGATATGACTTCAAGATTCCTAGCAAAGAAGCTGGCTGCGGTTGGCGTCGTTGCCGGGATCCTCGGACTGGCGGGTTGTGACCTCGAGGTCACCAACCCGGGACCGGTTCTGAGTGAGACCATCGCAGCCACCGGTGCCCACCTGGGCCTTGTTAACGGTGTCCGCCTCGGGGTTCAGGGAGGCTTCGGCCAATACGCATTGCTCGGAGGCGCCATCACTCACGACCTCATGGCCAGCGGCCACACCGGGTCGGCGGGCGTCCGCAACGAGGAGGAAGTTGCCCTCCTCAACGACCTTTACGACGGCCGCGGAAGCTGGGGCTCGCTCCATCGAGCTCGATGGATCGCGGAAGAGGCCATTCGTTCCTGGCCGGACAACCCGGATATTGACGCATCAACCTATGATCGTCTGGCAGAGGTATACCTCCTCGCCGGTTTGGCCAACCGCTATCTGGGCGAGAATGCATGCTCCGCGGTATTCGATGGCGGTGCTCCGGAGCCCAAGCTGGCCTACTTCGACCGTGCCATCGAACAGTTCTCGTCCGCTGCCCAGATCGCCCAGGCGAACATGGAAATCGACGAGATCCAGACGGCTGCCATCGGTGCCCGGGCCGCCGCGCGCCTCTTCAAGGGCGACTGGGCGGGTGCGCTCTCCGACGCCCAGCAGGTTCCCATGGCGTTCGATTACCAGACCGAGTTTTCCGGAGATGGGGGCGAGTACTTCAACACGTACGGCCACGTGATGTCCACGGGCTTCCAGTCTCTGTCCTACTGGGGAACCCCGGCGGGGGAACATTTCCTGCTGACCGGCGACTCCCGGGTGGCCTTCGGTTACGACAACGGATCCCGCGAGGCTGACGGCGGTGAAGCCAAGCGTGCGCAAACCCACCCGCCGCGCACGACATGGACTTCTCTGGTTCCGATGTACTATCCCTTGAAGGGAATCGCACCACGGAAGGGCGCGAGGGATTTCTACATCTTCCAGCCCAGTCGGTCAGCCCAGCGAACGCTTCAGGTTTCGTTGGTCGACGGACGTGAGATGGAGTTGGTGGCTGCGGAAGCTCAGTTGCGTATGGGCAATTGGCAGGCGGCCTTGACCCACATCAACAACATCAGGACCTCGGTGGAGATTTATCCCATCGACATGACCGACAAGCAGCAGTTCGACCTCAAACTCCATTCGGAGGAGCAGACCTCCTGGAACAACAACCCCAAGCTGGCCGAGTATTTCAACCAGGACAGCTACACCCTCCAGGACTTCTCCGCCGGCGGCATGATGCCTCCTGTCGAGGCCATGAGCGCCGAGGAGGTCTGGACCGCGCTCAAGTTCGAGAGGTTGATCGAGTTGACGCTCGAGGGTCGGCGCTTCGGCGACCGCTGGCGCTGGCGGGCCAATTCGGAACCTCCCGCACCGTCATCCGGCCCTGGTGGGGAAGACACGCCCGGCGAGTATAATGATCTTGAGTTCATTCCCACCGCCCTGGCGCAATCGTTCAATGTACCCGAGGAGCCGCTGATGCTCTGCTTCCCGCTGCCCAAGGCGGAGAACGACACCAACCATAACATCCCCGAGGGGTATGCCGACTGGGTGGAGTCGCCGGGTTATCAGCCGCGTCCCATGTAGGGTTGGCGTGACGCAGGACCTTGGCTGAAGCGTGGTCTCCGAGTTGGCGAGACTGACGCAAACCGCCACGGACACGGGGGAGGTCGCACGAGGTTGCGGCCTCCCCCGTGGTCGTCGGTGAAGCCATGATTGCTTGAATGTCGCAACGCCGCCCGATAGGGTAGTGGGGATGAATACGCGGCGGATGAACCTGGGAGTGGCGATGCTGTTGGTCGCGACAGGTGCGTGCGCGGACATCGTTCCCACCACCTCCGTCGAGATCCCGCCGGAACCGGGGGAACTTCAGGAAGTGCCTCCACCGCCGGGTTTTGAAGGACCCATTCCGCACGCAATTCGCATTGGGTTGTCCGGAACACTGGACAACACCGGCTATGCGCTGGGGCACCTCCCCCCAGAGGCGGGAGAGGCGGACCGCATCCCGCTGCTCTGGATGGCTTGCCACGTCCGCGAGAACGACGACGCGGAGTACGTGAAAATCGATCCGGTGGAAGACTCGGTGCTCCCGTGCGGGCTCCAACCACACGGTGACCACCTCGACGCGGTTATCTTCGCGACCCCGTGGTGGGAGGCTTTGATCGTCGTCAACGTCCCCTGAGCCTATCGACCTCCGCTCGCGCGCGAGGGTTGCCACTCACCAGGATCCCGACCGCGGAGCCCTTGCGAAACGACCGCTGATCCAGCGGGTATCAGGGCTGACCTGACAACAACCCGCGGGGAGGGTATCCCGGTGAACGTTTTATCGATTCGGTTTCTGGTCGTCGCCTTGACGTTGGTTGCGGGCACGACGGCGGCACACGCCCAGCAGGGTGGTTCGATCGTGGGCGCGGTAGTTGACGACTTTACCCTGGAACCCATCTCAGGCGCCATCGTCACGGTGGTAAGCCACGAGCTCTCGGACGTCACCAACGTGGATGGGCATTTTTCCCTGCGCGACGTGCCGCCTGGCAGCATATCCGTCAGGGTGGAGCAGCTCGGCTATATCGCGCTCGTGGGCGAAGTGGAGGTCCGGTCCGACAACGTGACCTTCGCGCAGTTTCCGCTTTCTCCCATCGCCTTCCTGCTGGACGAGTTGCGCGTCGTCGCGGACAGACCCGAAGACGACGTGGAAGACGGCGGAAGCTACACTGAGATCGTGCCCGACGAGTCGGACTCGGCGCGCAACGCACTCGAACTACTCACCGCCCGGGTGCCTTCCCTCACCGTACGCGCCGATGTCGCCGGATCCGCCGCGCGGAGCGAAATCCGCATTCGTGGCAACGCCTCCGTCTCCCAAAGCAACGTGCCCTCGATCTACGTCGACGGAGCGAGAGCCGACGTCCAGTACCTGGAGGATCTTTCCGCCAGCGAGATCCGGAGGATTCGCGTTCTTCGAGGTCCCTCCGCCGCTTCACTCTATCCCGACGCAGCCAACGGCGTCATCGTGGTCGAGACCTGGAGGGCGGGTCGTTAGAGGGAACGGGGTTCGTCCTTCGGCTCGCGTGAGCCGTTGCATCGGCGGAGTGCTGCTCCTCGCGGCAGCGTGCGCGGATAGCAGTTCGACCACGTCGGTCGAAGTTCCGGTAGAGGCCGGTGAACTTCACGCAGTACCTCCGCCGCCCGGCTTCGAAGGACCCGTTCAGAACGCGCTTCGAATCGCGTTTTACGGACAATTGGACAATACCGGCTTCGCGCTCGCCCATCTGCCGCCGGAGGCCGGCCAGGAGGTGGACCGCGTCCCCCCGCTCTGGATCGCTTGCCATGTCCGCGAGAGCGACAGCGCGGACTACATGAGGATCGATCCGGTGGAAGACTCGCCGGTCCCGTGCGGGTTTCTGCCACACGACAATCACGTCGACGCCGTGATTTCGGCAACTCCGTGGTGGATGGCACTCATCGTCGTCAACGTCCCGTAGCCTGCGCCGGGCAGACTCAGCGCAGAGTCCGGAAAAGACGATCCGAAAGGGTCAACAGCAACGGCGTACCCACCGTCATCGTCAGCAGCCCCGCGAGACGGAGGGAATCGCTCTTGTACCCCGGGTCTTCGGCGCGCATCACCATCACGTATCCCGCGGTGGTCGAGATCAGTCCGGCCATGGCGGCGGGAAGGTAGCGGCCGCGCGACAACTGCGTGGCTCCGGCCCTGGACGATGCAAATCCCCCGATGGTCCCGGGAAGGTTGAGCGCGACGATGCCCGTCGAGATCGTCGCCAGGTCACCGCACTGGCTCGTGTACCGCCGGCCATGCGTCGTCGGCTCACTCGCCACGCACTGCTTCAGAGCCAGATACCCGAGCCCTACGCCCGCAGCGTTTGCGAGAATCGTGCTGCCCAGGACCTTCGCCCACGGGTGCGACGCCTCTTCCAGCGACCAATCGTAGGCGCCCAGGGAAGGGCCAAAGAGGCTGTTCTCTCGCCGGAAGCTGGTGTCGCGGGACTCGATCAGGAGCGCGCCGCCGGAAGCCCGATTGCCGAAACGGGTCACCGCTTCGAGAGGCGAGAGCACCTCCACCCGGTCGATGTCGCTCAGGTCGAGACTCGAGTAGATCAGCCCGGGGTCGCCCACCGGGACGCCGTCCAGGTAGACCGACACTTCGTCACATTCACCCACTCCGCTGCCCCGATACTCGACGCACAGGTAGTCGCCCGGCCGACCGCCGCCGCGCACCCGGATGCCGGGCATCCCTCCGCGCAGCAGATCGCCGAGGTGCTGGCCGCCCCGCGCCGCCAGTTCGATCTCCTCCCTGGGGATCTCGTTGATGTCGAATCCGGAGGTAAGGCGGCGGCGTTCGACCTCGCTGAGCGCTTCGACCACCAGAGGCTGGAACTCTATGGCGCGTTGCGACATGTGCGCGTTCACCCGCAGGTCCCTGCCGGGCTCCACGGCCACATGCTGCGCGTACTCCCCATAGGCGATGTGCTCCATCACCACGACCCGCTCGCCCACGGGGACATCCATGATGTGGAAGGTTCCAACGGGCCCGGAAATATCCTGCAGAACCCCATCCGCGGTCGTAATGCGAACCACCACTCCAACGACCGGCTGGAACGTATCCTGGTCCAGAATGCGGCCGAAAACGGTGCCCGTCTCCTGGGCATCAAGGGCCCCGGCAAGTAGCAGCGGGAGGAGCGCGAGCGCGCCCGGGAGGCCCCTGGGGGGTAGTTTCACTTCAATCCTCACCTGTCTCGACGGCAGAATCGCCCCTTGTCAATCTACGGAGGCCCTCCATCGCTCAACAGATGTGGCCATTGCCTGCTCCGAGGAATTCGTCCACCCATTCGGAGGGAGGCCGACCACCGATTCCGGGCCAAGTCGTCCGGTAGAGCAGCCGTAGCCCGACCGCCCACCCGCGCGTATGGCTCAGTCCTGGCCCCCGCCGGTCAGGAGCCCCTTGATGAACGCCACGTCTTCGCCGGTCCTGGCGACCCTCGCCTCCAGGAGTTCGATGCGCGCGCCGTGGGCGTCGATCTTCGCATCCATGTGCCCCTTGAACGCGGCGAGATCCTCCCGGAGACCTCCGATCGCCTCTCGGTTCCCGGCGATCCTCTCTCGGTTCCCGGCGATCCCCGCTCGGTTCTCCGCGATCTCGGCACCCAACTCCCTGCGCACCGTTCGGATTTCGGTGCGGATGCCGGCGTGGGCCTCGCGGTTCTCCTTCCGCATGGCGCTCGACACGCGCCACCCGAAGGCCATCGCGGTGACCACGGCCGCCAGGACCGTGCCCATAGCCATGTAGAGCTGCCACATCTCGTCCATCGTCCTTCTCTCTCTTGCTCGGGTCGCGGTCGCGGGGAGATGAAGGGTCGCGCGCGAGCCTGGGCGATGGAATGACG
>JAPPLF010000059.1 GCA_028874215.1 Acidobacteriota bacterium | reverse complement strand
CCCCGCGCCCGCACCGGGCAGCAAAAAGGGGGGGTCGCTCCCGTCCACCTCCGATTTCCCCGAGCGGCACGGCAGACCCGAAAAAATGGCCGTAACTGCATGAGCGAGAAAGATAATCGGGGAAATCACGTGTGTAAGTTGGGAGACTCCCATGATGTAAGTCGTCCTCTTTGTCTCTCTTACACTCCTGGATCGACACGGTGTGGCGCTCTTTACCTGTCAAAATGAGGCCCCTGGCAAGCGTGGCGCCCGCCACGAGAGCGTCGCGAACGTCGTCGTCGATCTCCACGCCGACGGCGCGATCTTCCGCCCATGGTTGCAACTCGACAGCACGCTTCAGCGCGGCCGTTGGGCCGCCGTAGAAGTCAAGTAGGTCCCCAAATCCTTTGTATAGGGACATCCGTCCGGCTTCTACGGGCTGAGCGCAGGTGGTGTGCTAACATGGAACTGGCCTTGGTCGGAATGAGGTTCAAGATGGACAAGATGAAGACTGAGAGCATTGAGAGGATTGAGAGGACTGCGGACGGAGTGAGGATTGAAAGGATCGAAAGGGTCGAGATTGAGACTGGAGCGACGATCAACAGGCGGGAGATGGCCCACCGGCTGGCCGAAGCTGCAGTCAACGGTGCGGTTGCAGCTGTAACTGCGGGTGGCGTCGCTGGCCTTCTCTCGACCGACGAGCTAGACAAGCCAGTACAACTCTCCATAAAGGCAAGAGCAGGAACCCCACGGGCTTCGTTCGACCTGACCGCCGTGCCTCCTCCCCAAGTACGCACCGGGAGAGTCTCCATTAAGTCCGGCGTGCCGACGATCAAGGTGCGCGGCGTCAGGATCCCCCCTTCGGCGGCCTGATTCCTTCCAGGCGCAGCCACCGCCCACCCGCCGATCCACAGTTTTCCAGGGTCAGTTCGACCTTTCAGCTGGTTACGGAGGGGAGACTTGACGAAGCCGGGACTGGCGGCGGTAATTGATTCCGAACAAGTGGAACGGATTAAGGAAAAGGGCTGGCATCCCTGCCGACCCTTTTCGTTTCTTCTGTTG
Organism: Acidobacteriota bacterium; assembly: GCA_028874215.1. Classification (NCBI taxonomy): domain Bacteria; kingdom Pseudomonadati; phylum Acidobacteriota; species Acidobacteriota bacterium. The sequence goes on along the minus strand of JAPPLF010000059.1, from coordinate 5,256 downwards.
CTGCTAGTCGCTAGTCCCCCGGTCCTTCGCCACACTCATTCATGGCCAGATAGAGGCTCACGAACTTCTTAACGTAGTCTAGAGTCTTATCTACCGCTACCTCCGGGTCCTCGATATTCAGCCCGTAAGTCTGCCGGTGCCACACGTTAGCTCGTATCGTGCGTTTGGTGTTTGGAAGTTGCAGACTCCTCTCAAAGCTAACTGTCGTGAAGAAAACCTTGTTTGCGAGGCTGATGTCTAGTTCCACTATCAGCATCGGGCCATAGTCGTCATGGGTAGGATATAGCTTGATTGTCTCTAGTATCTTCCGTGTTTCGCGTGCCAGACGATGCCTAGTGACTTTCGGCACGTTGTTGGTTGTCCAGTCAGGGTAGGTGTCCAGGTCAGTAGTCCCTGAACGTATCATCATCGGCTCGCATCCGGTGTCGAGATGCGGCCAAACTGCTTCGCCTCTCCTCAGCGGCTTGGGCGGTATGTACACGGTGTCTTGCTCCTGTCCGTGGACACCGTGGACAGGTGACATTAGAGCTAGCGCTAGCAGCAACAGCATCATGTAACGAGACTCCTTTCTGCGGTCTGGCCACTCATTTTATGAGGTGCCAGTGGTATCCGTTGACTCCAGCTACTCTCGTCAGGTCATCGGAGCACCGGGACCATCGGCAATGTGGTGAAGATCCGGTTGTCCGCATCCATCTCCAGGGCCACTCCCGTGAAGGATCCGCCCGGGGGCGCCGTGCAGAGGACCGAACCGGCGAAGTCGAAGGTATCAGCGTCCTTGAAGAGTTCGTTGATGAAACGGGCGACCTGACCGCCGGCGTCCAGGTCGATCTCCGTCTCAGCAATCATGCGACCGTTCTGCATCAGTGCGCAGGTCAACGTCATGGCTTCCGGTTCCAGATTGCGGACCGCAGCTCCGGTGTTGATCCCGTTCTCCTGGCTCCGGACGGGGAACATCGCGACCGCGACGGGTAGGCTGGCGCCTATCCCCGCCACCCCCACGCTTGGGACGTCAAAACGCAGGACCCCGCCCAGGGGACCGTCAGACTCCACCCGCATCGATCCCGTCACCAGTTCCCCCTGCCCATGGGTCGAGATCGTGAGTTCGCTCAGCGCCACCATTTCTGTCGCAACGCTGAGTGCTCCGTCCTCTCGAACCTCCAGGTCTCCCATCACTTCCACGACCGACTCCGCGTCAATTTGGGCGCCCTGCTGATCGTAGAAGAAGACGGAGGGCCGGATTGGATCGGCGCCCACGTTCACCAACACCAAATCCGATCGAATGGACGATCCGTTCCCGAAATGCGCGAAGACCAACGTCCCTTCCCCGCTCCCGTCCGCCAACGGCTCTACCGGCACCATCGGCAATGTTGTGAAGATCCGATTATCGGTATCCATTTCCACGGCCACTCCCGTGAAGAGTTGGCCGCGCGGCGCCGTACAGCGCACCGACCCAACGAAGTCGGACGTGTCGGTCTGGGTGAACACTTCATCGAGGAACCGGGCCGCTTGCCCGTCGCGCGTCAGTGAGATCTGCGTCTCTTCCAGCACAGTGCCTGCTTGCAGCAACTGACACCGCACCCTCATCCACCCGGATCCTCGGTTACGGATCGCGACTGCCGTGCGAATCCCTCCCGCCTGGTTTCGAGCCGGAAATAGTGCGTCCCGAACGCGCGGACTCGCTCCCACCCCGGCAACTCCGATGACCGGATTGTCATAGCGCAGGACTCCTCCGATGGGACCTTCGGACTCCACGCGCACCGATCCCGAAACCACCACGCGTGGAGGGTGAGTCGAGATCGTGCGCTCCCCCAGAGGCTCGATGCTCGTCCGAACCTTCACCGAGCCGTCCTCTTGGATCTCCAGATCCTCCCGCATCTCGACCAGCCATCCACCGGACAGGAGATTCCCTCCGCGGTCCAGGAAGGAGATGACCGGACGGATCGGTTCGTCGCCCACGTTCACCAACACCAATTCGGACGCGATCGATTTCCCATTGGCGAAATGGGCAAAGTGCAGGTTTGGTGCCTCCAGAACGTTCAGCGGCAAGTGGGGAGACTTGACCAGAGTAAGGTCCGAATAAGTGGAGTTCGGCATCTCCGGCAACTCGCCGATATCCACGAAGACGGCAGAGGCCGGGCCCGGTTTCCGGGAAACTGTGAACGTGGCGCTATACACGCTGCCCCTGGGGATGTTGATGTGGCTCGAACCGCCGTCGAGGACGCCGTTGACGACGTTGATCGGCAACACGATATCAAAGAGGGCCCCGGTATCGGCCCGGGCTCTGAACCGGCCTTCCCCAGCGAATTCCAGCGAAATCATTGTGGTCAGTAGGCGCCAATTACCACGCAGAGAGAGTCTTTGCAGCGAGGGAAGGCCGGAAAAGATCCCCTCTGGCAGCGTGGTCAGGCGATTGGCAGCCAGATCGAGCGTTTCCAACGAGGACAGCCCCGAGAAGATGCCGGGCGGCAGCGACGTCAGCCGGTTGTCTCTCAGATTGAGTCCTTCCAGCGAGTACAGCCCGGAGAAGACCCCTGCTGGCAGGGTCGTCAGATGATTGTCCACCAGATTGAGCTGTCTCAAGGACGAGAGTCCGGAGAAGACCCCGATCGGCAACGTCGTCAGGCCATTGTGACTCAGTCCGAGCCATTTCAGTGAGGACAACTCGGAAAAGATCCCGGCTGGCAGCGTCGTCAGATGGTTAACCTCCAGATCGAGTGTTTCCAGCGAAGACAAACCAGAGAAAACGCCGACCGGCAGCGTCATCAGGTCGTTGCTTGCCAGATTGAGTGTTTCCAGCGAAGACAAACCGGCGAAGACCCCAACCGGCAACGTCGTCAGGTCGTTCCAACGCAGGTAGAGCACTCGCAGTGAGGACAAACCGGAGAAGGCCCCGACCGGCAGCGTCGTCAGGTCGTTACTACCCAGATAGAGCCATTCCAGCGACGACAACCCGGAGAAGGCCCCGGCTGGCAGCGTTGTCAGGCCGTTGTCATCCAGGCTGAGCTGTTCCAGCGACGAAAGTCCCGCGAAAGTCCCGGCCGGCAACGTAGTCAGGCCGTTGCCACCCAGACTCAGCCACTCAAGCGAGGACAAACCGGAGAAGACTCCGGTCGGCAACGGCGTCAGGCCATTATCATTCAACCCGAGCCCTTGCAGCGAGGACAAACCGGAGAAGATTCCGGCGGGCAGAGTCGTCAGCTCGTTGCCACCCAGATAGAGCCTTTCCAGCGAGGACAGATCTGCGAAAATTTCGGCCGGCAACGTAGTCAGGCCGTTGCCAACCAGAATGAGCTCTCTCAGCGAGGACAGCTCGGAGAAGACTCCGGTCGGCAACGGCGTCAGACCGTTACTACCCAGATTGAGCTCTTCCAGCGACGATAATCCCGCGAAAATTCCGGCTGGCAGCGTCGTCAGCCGATTGTCGCTCAGGTGGAGCCCTACCAGCGAGGACAGTTCCGCGAAAATCCCGGCCGGCAGCGTCGTCAATCGATTGTCTATCAAATCGATCGATTCCACCGAGGACAGTCCCGCGAAAATTCCGGCCGGCAGCGTCGTCAGTAGGTTGTCGCTCAAATCGAGCTCTTTCAACGACGACAACCCGGAGAAGACCCCGGCCGGTAGCTCGGTCAATCCATTGAAAGCCAGGTTGAGCGATTCCAGCGAGGACAGTCCCGCAAAAACACCAGCCGGCAGCGTCGTCGGGTCGCCGAATCTCAAATGGAGCCCTTTCAGCGTGGGCAACCCGGAGAAGAGGTCATCGGGCAGAGTACCCGCGATGTACAGAGTGAGCGATTGGAGCGAGGTGAGTTCCGAGAAAAGGTCACCGGACTGGGGAACCACATCGTTGTAAACCAGGGACAGCCAGAGCGATTGGAGCGAGGTGAGTCCCGAGAAGATCCCGGCCGGTAGCTTGGTCAATGGATTGTGATCTAGATTGAGCGATTCCAGGGAGGAAAGCCCGTGGAAGAGGGCCACCGGCAGGGTCTTCAGTTTGTTGGCCTGCAACCGGAGTCCTTCCAACGAGGACAGTCCGAAAAAATCCCCCGCTTTTAATCCTAGAATGGGATTCGGGAGATCGCCGACGGGAACACCCCAAATCTCGTACGGCCCTGCCAAATTGAGGACACCATCAATCTCAGCCAGATGTGCCTCTGTTACATCGCCACAATCAGAAACCTCCGGAATCTTCTCCACGATAGCGTCGCGCACTGCCGGAGTCCGGTCGCAGATGGGGACGATCTGCGCCGTGGCTTTCTCCGGTACAGCCAGTAGAAACAAGCCCAAAGTTACCGTTAGCACCGAGGTCGTGGATCTCAATCGGCAAAAATGTGCGATCTTCAGGGTGTGTAATGACATCCGGAACGGTTCCTCCAGGCAGAAGGGTCAGCCTTCGACAGTATTCAATGATGCGGCAGAGCCCCTTTTGGCCCAAGTGTAGAAGGAGCTACCGACCCGGCGGATAGAATCCTTGCCTCGTTATTCAAACGAATGGACTCACGGGGCTGGGCAAGAAGTAGGCGTCTCTGGACCGTGGACCCCGCTGGAAACCGGGGGAACAAGTGCGTGGATCAGAGGACGACAAAGTTTTCTATGGGAGTTTGTCCGGTAGGGCGGATCGGAGACGAGGAAGGGGTAACATCCCTCACCCGGCCGGACCTGGAACTCCCGGCATTTGGCACCGGTTCGCTCGAACCTCATGACGGTGGCCGAGGCGCGGCCTCGCTGGAAGCTTCGATTGCCGCAGTCCGGACAGCGGTAAGCGCGGCGGTCGCGGAGCCTCTCCACTGCCTACTTCCTGAGGGTCTCCAAGCGTTCCTCGGGGATGTCAGGGGCGCTCATGCGTCCCATCTTGCCCGCCACGGGTGTCTTTTGTGGCCTTCCCGCTAGGGATCAATTAGACGGGAGCGACCCCCCAGGCGATGGCACGCCAGTGCACATCAGCCTGCCCCGCTGTGCCGATCCGGGAGGCAAAAAGGGGGGGTCGCTCCCGTCCACCTCCGCTTTCCCCGAGCGGCACCGCCGAGCTGCGAGGTGAGCCGTAACCCCAACGGGGACAGCAGGTTAGAGAAAAGTCGCCGTGCACGTCCAAGAGCCCTCATGGTGCACATGCCCCCCGTTGTCTGATGTGCACTCCCCGAGCGGCACGGAACCCCACTTTTCAGCGGTAAGAATCGACCTCCCGGACGCCAGCTCGAACGCCAGATCCCGAAGCCTGCCGGGAGGACCACCACGGCGGCTCAACGCCGCCGGCCGGAC
>JAPPLF010000058.1 GCA_028874215.1 Acidobacteriota bacterium | reverse complement strand
AAATCAATGATTTGAAGCGAAAATATCGGTCAGGCAGGCTGGAAGTTCAGTCTAAAACACGTAGTGCCGGAGCCGGAAGCGAACCCGGTCGCGGGTCTCGACGGCGATGACGTCCAATCGCACCGGCGCCTTTTCCAACTCGTGGCGCCAGATGAACTCGTCGGCGAGGCGCTCCAGCCGGCGCTGCTTCTCCGGGCCCACACGCTCCTCCGGCCGGAACGGAGAAGGGACGAGACTCGTCTTCACCTCGACGAAGACGAGCCACGAATCGTGCCAGGCGATCAGGTCCACCTCGCCCCGCCGGCCTCTCCAATTCCGGGCCACCACGTCCCATTTCATGGCCAGCAGGTGCCGCAACGCGACCCACTCGCCCCAGCGGCCCAAGTCGCCGCGAGAGGGATTGAAACGCCGATTCCAGAGCCAGGCGAGGATCGGGGGCACCCGTCCTTCACGCTCCCAGCCACCGCCCGGCGTCGTGCGAAGCATCCACCCAACAAAACGTCCGGGGCACGGAAAACGCGGGACGGCCCGGAACCGCGGGCAGAGGATCTGGCAGACTCGCTTATTTGCCTGGTTTTTCCTTGAAGTCCAGGGCCGCCGAATTGATGCAGAAGCGCAGGCCGGTGGGACGGGGCCCGTCGTCGAAGACGTGTCCCAGGTGAGATCCGCAACGACGGCACAGGACCTCGACTCTCCTCATCCCGTAGCTGTCGTCCGCTTCCATGGCGACTCGTTCTTTCTCGACCGGAGCCCAGAAGCTGGGCCACCCGGTCCCCGAGTCGAACTTGGTGTCCGAGCTGAAGAGCTCGCTGCCGCAGGCGACGCAAAGATAGGAGCCGTCCGCCTTGTTGGCATAGTACTTGCCGGAAAAGGGGGGCTCGGTCCCCTTCATCCTGCAGACGTAGAACTGCTCCTCCGTCAGGGTCTTTCTCCACTCCTCTTCGGTGGTGGCAGCAGACGTTTCCATGGGTTCGTGCTCGTTTCGGCCCGAGTCGCGGTCTCTCCGCCAGATCGCCATGAGTTCTCCTTTCCGGTCCTTTTTCTATCAGTCAACGAGTTGCGCCGAATTGAGGATCTCCGAGCTTTCCCGCGAGATTCCTCTCGAACATGGCGCGCGTCACCCGATGGCCATCGCGGTCCATATACTCCTGGAAGGCGGACACGATCCGTCCGGGATCGCTCCGATCATCGCCGAGCCCCGTCGCCACGTCGAACAGGTCCCTGCCCTTCTTGCGCTGATAGAGCGCTCTCAACTTCGTCGCAAGCAGCTCATCGAGTTCGAATGTCGTGACATCCGCAGATTCGGAATACCACCTCGATTCCACCGAAAACGGACGTCGGGTGAAGCCGAACGCCGCAAAGTGCTCTCGTGTATTGACCTCGACCTTGAGCCGCAGCCGTATCGGCGGAACACCCTCAGACATGAAACGGTAGCGGAAGGTCAACCGGCCTTTCGACTGTTTCCATCGCGCATCTCCAAGCCATGGATTGAGAAAGCTTCGCAGGGCGTCCATCAGGGGTCCGGCAGGTCCGGCTGCAACCTGGACAAGATCGATGTCCTCCGAGTACCGAGCCGGCGGAGTCAGGTAGAGCTTGTAGAGCGCCGTGCCGCCCCGGAAGGCCAGCGCTCCGGCGAGAACAGGATCGGAGAATATCCCGGCCAAGGCACGGCTGATGACGAGGTCCTGCTCGACCTGGAAATCCTCGATCCACGGCGCCCGCGCACGCCATTCTGTGATGTAGTCCCGAGGGATCATGCTTCCGACTCGATGGTCACGTTGACGTACAACCGCCAATCCTTCGACCGAGGCGCATTCTCCGCACTTGCGGCCGGCAGGAGTTTCGTGAAATTTCGCGTCCGTTCTTGCACATGCTCCTTGAGAAGGGCGGCCTTGTCTCCGCACCCGACATGTGCGAGCAGGTAGCCCAAACGCTGCGCCCACGGGATCGGCGCATACTTCGACGCGTCAACGAGACGCTGCGGGTCCATCCCCTCGCCGAGTTCGGAAAGAAGACCTGCTACACGGTCCACTCCGCCCGCGTGACGCACGTATCCGACGAGATCCACGGCCGTTGCCTCCACCGTTGAGACCCGAACGGTTCCGCGCGGATTGTTGAATTTCTGGACCGGCACGTCTCCCACGTTCCGGCGCGCGACGAATGATACCTTCACGGATCCGCACAAGATGGATGGCCTGTTCCTGCCAAGGATGACCTGGAACGCTTGCGGCCGATGATGCGCGGCGCCGTGGTATTGTGCGGCCGACAGAAGCGCTGCGTAGTACGGGACGTTCCGGTACTCCATGAGGGCTGGGATGAACTGGTCCGCCGGCAGGCAACCGAGCCTTCTGTATTCGGGCGGCACGATGACATAGAACCCGCGCGAGGGGCTGGCGATCTCGCCCTTGGCCGCCAGACGGCTCAGTGCCTGCCTCGCCGCGGCGGCGGAAACGCCGAGCGCCGAACGAAGCTCGGCCGACGTGAAGTGATGCCGCCCGCGAGCGGATAGATCCATGATGACATGGCGAGCGCGTGGCTTGGCAGAATCATTCATTACTCCAGCAAAGTAGCATTTATCGTCACATTATGACAGTGATGTTGTCACAACGAGGTAGGTTCGCCCTATTCGATGCGCCTGTAGTCATTACCCGGCATCGGCAGACGCGGGGCCCCGCTCTTGACAACATCAGGCCGAATTCCTAAGATTCGTGGACGCTTGGTGCGGGAATAACTCAGTGGTAGAGTGCAACCTTGCCAAGGTTGAAGTCGCGGGTTCGAATCCCGTTTCCCGCTCCATTTTTCCCCAATAGATCCAAACCTATTTGAAGAGCCGCTGCGTTCCGATATTCCTCGGCGGATGCCTCGTCCTGCTCCTGGCAGGCCGGTGGGCCCAGGGACAGGCGGAGAGCGCCACTCTGCTGGGAACGGTCCGGTCGGAGGACGGCGCCCCTGCCGGAAACGTGGAGATTTCGATTCGGCGTCCGGCTACCAATGAGTCCTACTCCTTGTTGACCGGCCCCCGCGGCAACTACCGCCGGGACAGCCTCGCCGCGGGGGACTACGAGATCCAGGTGGCCTCCCGCGGTTACGTCGGACAGCTTCGGACCGGAGTCCAACTCCTGGTGGGCCAAGCCCTCCGGGAGAACTTCGTCCTGATTCCGGGCGACGAGAACGAAGTTCGGGTTCAGGAGAGCGGGTGGGTCCCCAGCAGCTCGGACCGGGACGACCGGGGCCTGGTCATCGACCGGGAGAAACTGGAGACACTCCCGGTGGCCTCCCGCGACATCGGCCAATTGGTGGACATGGCTCCGGGCGCAGCCCGCACCAGCAGCGGCCGGCGCCGAGGCGTGAAGGTCATGGGGATGAGGCGCAGGGACAACCTGCTCTACATCGACGGGACCCTCTTTACCCATGGCGACGGCGGAACCTCACTCCAGGCCAGCACCGACGCGCTCCAGGAGTTCGACATCAAGAGCGGGCTCTACTCGGCCGAGTACGGGATTCGACCCGGGGCGCAGATCGTGGCGGTGACCAAGAGCGGGACCAACGCCTACCACGGCAGCCTCTATTGGTTTCACCGAAACGACAACCTGGATGCCCGAAACTTCTTCGAGCAGGAAAAGAAGGAGTTCAAGCGGAATCAGATGGGCGCCACGCTGGGCGGCCCCATCCTGCTTCCCGGGCTGTTCAAGGGCACGGACCGCGCCTGGTTCTTCGTCTCCCACCAGCACCGGTCGATTCGCGAGACCAAGCCCCTTACCGGCGTCGTCCCCACGTCGGACGAGAGGAAGGGGATCTTTTCGACTCCGATTACGGACCCCTCGACGGGTGCGCCCTTTCCCAACAGCCGCATCCCCGGGGACCGGTTCGACCCGGCGGCGCTGAAGCTGCTTCCCATCTGGCCGGGGCCCAACAACGTGGGTCCCCTGAACTTCACCAGCCCCGACTCGGTTTCGCCCATCGACAACCCCCAAATCATCGCCCGCGTCGACCTGAAGACCTCGGACGTCAGCCGTTGGAGCGGCCGCTTCGTCTGGGACTCGCGGCCCAGTTTTATGGCTCGGCACGTCAGCATCTTCTCCTCCCGCAGTCCCCTGGCCACCTACGGACAGTCCATCTCCTACCGGCGGAACCTGGGGTCCAGGGACGTGAACGTGGCGAGCATTCACCTGTTCCGGCGTCCTTACGAGGCGTCCCCCACCCATCCCCTCCCCGGCCTCGCCGGGAGCCTGGACTTTGGCCCTTTGTTCCAGGCCGAGGTGGACCGTCACGGAATTCCCAGGACCCAGCTCACGGGATTCGTCGGCATCGGAGACCTGACCCTCGCCGGCAAGACGGCCCTGGGCAACTGGCAGGTCAAGGATGACCTGGTGCTCCCGCGTGGCGACCACACCTTGAAGCTGGGTCTCGAGTACCGCCAACATTTCAACCAGTACGGCCAGCACCGGCGGACCGAGTTCGATTTCTACAACCGGTACACGGGGAACGCCTGGGGCGACTTCCTGCTGGGACATCTGGCCCAGAGCCAACTTGGCGGGGAGTTCAATCGGGGGCGTTTCCACCAGAACAGCATCTATGCCTACATTTCCGACGAGTGGAGGGTCACACCGGGATTGGACCTGAACCTGGGCCTCCGGTACGAACTCCGGCTGCCCTGGGTCGACCTGCGGGGCTTCATGTCCAACTTCGACCCCGGCACGGGACGGCTCCACCCGCTGCTGCAGGACCTGGATCTGGCGCCCGGGGAGACGGGCCGTTTCCAACCACGGACGCCCCTCATCCAGTGGGGCCGCCTGGCGGGAATCCAGCCCCGCCTGGGATTGGCGATACGTCTCGGCAGCCGCACGGTTCTTCACACCGGAGCCGGCCTCTATTCCAACGAACCCGACGTGGGAATGATCTCCAGACTTGGAAGGAACCCCAGGCCCGGCGCCGAGAGACTGATTTTCAAGTCCGATCTGGCGACGCCGACCCTGTCGCTCTCCGATCCCTTTCCACGAGGAGGCAGGGACGCGGCCGTGCCGGATCGCTACGGCGTCGAGACTCCCCTGCCCCTGGCGACGACTCAGGCGTGGGGACTGAGCCTGCAGCACCGCCTCTCTCGGGAACTCCTCGTCAACGCCGGATACCACGGTTCCCACACCGTCCACCGGCTGGAGACGATCTCCCTCAACGACGCCGAGCCGGGACCGGGCGACCGGCAACATCGCCGCCCCTATCCTCACTTGCAGACCGTGCAGATGCCCCAGGCCGACGGCGGTGCGTGGTATCACGGATTGCAGGTGCAGTTGGAGAAGGCTCCAGGCAACCACGGCCTCTCCCTGCTGGCCTCGTTCAGTTGGTCGCGGCTGATCGAGATCGGCGCCAGCGACATGGGCTCGCATTTTTTCCCCCTCTTTCGGTCCCGGAACGTGCCCCTGGAGGCCACCCGGGGGCTGGCCGACTTCCACGTCCCCCGCAGGCTCCTGCTGAGCCTGGGCTACGACCTCCCCTTCGGGTCCGGTGGCGTGGGACCCGGCGCCCGGTGGATCGCCGGCCTGGTCCGCAACTGGTCGCTCCGGTTGATTTCCAGCGCTCAGGACGGTCCCTGGATCACGATCCATCTTCCGGGAGATCCGTTGGACGTGGGTTCGGTGGCCTCCCAATGGCCCGACCGGGTCCGCGACGCCAACTTTCCCCAGAGTCAGCGGGTCCCGACCCGGTGGTTTGACACCGAAGCCTTCCGTTTGCCCCCGGCCTTCCAATATGGAAACGCGGGAAGGTCCACCGTGGAGGGTCCGGGGCTCATCAATCTGGACGTCTCGCTGAGGCGCACGTTCAGGTTCGAAGACGAGCGCCGTTTCGAGTTGCGGCTCGAAGCCTTCAACGCCGCCAACCGGGCCAATTTCTCCGTCAGGCGCGGCGACCCGGTAACTGAATTTGGCACCGCCGGCTTCGGAAGCATCGGCCGCGCACTTCCGGGCCGCCAGATTCAACTGGGATTCAAGGCCTATTTTTGATCGCTGAAAGCAATCGCAGTACGTTATTGGCTGGTGCGGATGGAAGTCGTGCTTTTCAAGTGCTTTGGGAGGCATTCCGCCGAACCGGCAAAGGCGAACCGGGCCTGTCGAAACCGGCGCCAGATGAGGGTTTTCCTACGGCCGGACTGACCGGCCATTGAGTCTCACCCCGTCCACGGGCACAATGGAGCCACATTGATCGATCTGGACCTGTTCGTCATCGGCACCGGACCCGCAGGTCAAAGGGCCGCCGTCCAGGCGGCCAAGTTGGGCAAGAGAGTCGGGATCTGCGACCGGCGCGAGGTGGTGGGCGGGGTCTGCGTGAACACGGGAACCATCCCCTCCAAGACCTTCCGCGAGGCCCTCCTCTATCTGACCGGTTACCGGCAGCGGGCCATCTACGGAGATTCGTACCGGCTCAAGGAAGACCTGGACATGCAGGATCTCCTCTTCCGTTGCCAGCACGTCGTCCAACAGCAGATTCACGTGATCCGGCAACAGATGCGCCGCAACGGGGTGATGCTCCTGTCGGGCACGGCGTCATTCAAGAGCCCGTACGAGGTGGAAGTCCGCGGGCAACGGGAGGTGACGCGGGTCCGTTCGAAGTATTTTGTCATCGCCACCGGCACCGAGCCGGCCGCTCCTCCTGACGTTGCGGTGGACGGAGCGACCGTGATCACTGCCGACGAGATCCTGAGCCTGAAGTCGCTGCCCCGGACCATGACGGTGGTGGGGGCGGGTGTGATCGGTCTGGAGTATGCTTCCATGTTCGGTGCGCTCGACACCGAGGTCACCATCATCGACAAGCAACGGCGGCCTCTCGAGTTCGTCGACTCGGAAATCATCGATTCCCTGCTGTATCAGATGCGCAACCGGAACTGCATCTTCCGGCTGGGCGAGGAATTGGAGTCGATCCACCTGGTGAACGGTGGCGCCGAGGCCCGGCTCAAATCCGGAAAGCGGGTCCAGTCCGAGGTCCTGTTCTATTCCATCGGACGGGTCGGCGCCACGGCATCCCTGAATCTGAAGGCCGCCGGCCTGGAGAGCGACGGCCGGGGACGCATTCCGGTCGGGGTCACGTTCCAGACCCGGCAGCGCCACATCTACGCCGCGGGCGACGTCATCGGCTTTCCGGCCCTCGCCTCCACGTCCATGGAGCAGGGACGCATGGCCGCCTGCCACGCGTTCGACGTGCCCTGCGAATCGATCCCGGAACTGTTTCCCTTCGGCATCTATTCCATTCCCGAGATGTCCATGGTCGGAAACACCGAGCAGGATCTGACCCGGAACAAGGTTCCCTACGAAGTGGGCACCGCCCGCTACCGGGAGATCGCGCGAGGCGTCATCCTGGGAGACGATTCGGGCCTGCTCAAGATTCTCTTTCACCGGGACACGCGGAAAATCCTGGGGGTCCACATCATCGGAACCGCCGCCGCGGAACTGATCCATATCGGCCAAGCCGTGTTCGCCCTGGGAGGGACCATCGACTATTTCGTCGAAACGGTGTTCAACTATCCGACTTTTGCAGAGTGCTACAAGGTGGCGGGACTGGACGGCTTCAACAAGGTCGGTCCTCCGAAGACGGGCCCGTTTGGCCAGGCGCCGTGATTCGTATTTTCCTGCTCCCGTTCCTCTTGCTGTTCCTTGCCGCCGCATGGTCGTGCGGAGAATTGCACCTGCAGGGACGCTCCGACGAGGAACTGGTCGCGCTGCTTTCCCATGAACTGTGGCGGACCCGCGAGGAGGCCCGGCAGCAGCTCGTCGCCCGCGGACCGGACGGGGTGGTTCGGCTTCTACTGGAGGAATGGGAAAACACGGGGGATCCCCTGGTTCGGGACCGGATCGCCTTCATCCTACATCCATGGGGCGCCTTCGCCATCGGCGACCGCGCGGTCCCGGTGTTGGCGGCACTCGTCGCCTTCAACCGCCACTTGACGGAAGCGCTCCCGAAGATCCGCTCCGCACCGGAGTCGGACCTTCAGAAGATCTCCGAGGGAATCGTCCGCCGCTTCGGAACCCTGATGGAAGTCCTGAGATTGGAGGTCGACGGGGAGCTCGTGCGATATCGGGACAATCTTGTCTCGTCGGTCATTCACCTCCGGCTGGTCCTGAAGCGGGGAGACCGGGCACGGGCCATCGGCGCCGTCGCCGAGATGAGCCGTAAGATCACCCATCGCATCGAGGCCCACGGCGACCTGGACCAGGACGGCCTGCCCACCGCCTGGGAGCTGGCGCACGATCTGGACCCACTGCTGGACGATTCGCAATTCGACCCCGACGGCGACGGCCGATCCAACCTGGAGGAGTACCGGCAGAATCGGGATCCCGGGGTTGCGGACTGAGTTGGCAAACGCGGCGTCGATACCTACGGCCGATCGTCAGTATCGGCTCTTTCCAAATACAGAGTAAATCCCGAACGGGTCTTTTCTCCGTCGTCTCCGATCTGCTGGAACACGAAGCGAACCTCTTTTTCACCCGGACGGACCGACCTGTAGGCCCGTAACGTCGCCCTCCAATTCCGCTTCTCGTACTCGTACTGGGCCTGACCCGTCTCGCTGTAGTGGCGTTCCTCGTCGGTCCCGATGGGATCCGCCGTGGAGCGTAGAAAAAGAGTTCCCAGCACCGGGACGACCCAGTTCCCGGTGGTCTCCTCATCATAGGGACGCCCGGAGACGACCGCGACCGGTTGTTCCGTCTTGAGAAACACCAGAGAGGATTTTCCGTTCTCCAACCGCAGTTGCAGATCGTAATTCCCCATTTCGAGCACTGTCCCTTTCGCGGTGTAGAGATTTCCTGGGAGGTGAAGCTGAGTGACGTAGGAAGCCGCTTCCTGGCCGGGCAGGATCGAGGGGAACAGTGACGCCACCAGCAGCAGTACCGGAATTCCTGTCCGCATCGCGATGGAGCCGTTTCTCTCCTTCGGCACGCCGCACCTTGGCCGTCAGGCCCGGGTGAGCCGCTCGGACAGGTCGTTGTACCCGCCGACGTCGGTCAGCCGCATGTCGCGGCCCTGGGTGAGGTAGGTCAGCCTGGTATGGTCCAGTCCCAGCAGCGACAGCATGGTGGCGTGCAGGTCGTGCACATGGACCCGGTCCTCGATGGCCCGGCAGCCGAGCTCGTCGGTGGCGCCGATGACCTTTCCGCCCCGGATGCCCCCTCCCGCCATCCAGCAACTGAAGCCGTGGGGATTGTGGTCCCGGCCGCCGTCGCCCTGGACCACCGGGGTCCGACCGAACTCCCCGATCCAGACCACCAGGGTGCTCTCCAGCAGTCCCCGCAGTTTGAGGTCCGTCAACAGTCCCGCGATGGGCTGGTCGATGGCGACGGCGTTGTCCACGTGGTTCTGGTCGCACTGGGCGTGCCCGTCCCAGTTCCCCTTGTAGAGTTGAACGAATCGAACTCCCCGCTCCACCATGCGCCGCGCCAGCAGGCAGACCCGGCCGAACCTGGCGGTCCGTTCCTGGTCCAGGCCGTACATTCTCCGGACCGATTCGGGCTCGCCGGCAAGGTCGGTCAGTTCCGGCGCCGCCGCCTGCATGCGGAAGGCGAGCTCATAGTTGGCGATGCGGGCGGCCAGACGGCTGTCGTCCCGCCGCGTTTCGAAGTGCCGTCGGTTCCACGACTGGAGCTGCTCCAGCATTCGGGTCTGGGCGCCGTGGCTGACGTCAGGCGGCGGATCCAGATTCTCGAATGCCGTGCCCTCGTGCCGGGCGCGAGTGGCCTGGTACACGGCGGGGAGGAACCCCGAGCCGTGCAGGGACTCGTCGCTTGCCGTCACGTTCCCCTCGGACATGGCGACGAAACCGGGGAAGTTCTCGCTCTCGCTTCCCAGGCCGTAGACGATCCAGGAACCGAGGGTCGGATGGCCCAGGCGCACCGAACCGCTGAAGAGCAGATTGATGGCGGGACCGTGGATGAGGGAGTCGTGATAGCAGGAGCGGATGACCGCCAGGTCATCCGCGCACCTGCCCAGGTTCTCGAAAAGATCGGAGATCTCGATGCCCGACTCCCCGCATCTGGTGAACTTGCGGGGGGAGGCCATCAGCTTCGCTTCATGGGCCTTGACGAACTGCAGACTCAAGTCCTCGGGACGGAAGCTGGGCGGCAGGAGCTGGCCGTCGAGACCGGCCAGCGCCGGCTTGGGATCGAACGTGTCGATGTGGGAGGGTCCCCCCTTCATGAACATGAAGATGACGTTCCTGGCCTGGCCCGGGAAGTGGGGCGTTGTGGGTGCCAGCGGGTTGTCGACGCCTCCGGCCTGCCGGGCGGCGGCGAACGCGGCCTCCTCCTCGCCCAAACAGCCCAGGGCCACGGCTCCAAAACCGAAACCGGACCGGGCCAGGAACTCCCGCCGGGAATGGACCTGTTCGTTCAGGTTGCAGGATTGGAAATCCAACATGACGATACGTCAATAAAACGAGAATGCATCACTATTGTCGCGGTCAATTAATCAATATATACGAACTCGTTCAAATTGAATATGGTCAGACACAGTTGCGTCAAGGCCGCCGCCCGGGCACTGCCGATGGACGAGAGTTCGTCCGGGACCTCCATTTCATTCTTCGCCGCGGAATCCTCCCGGGACAGCGCATCCAGCAGGTCCAGGGCTTCACGCTTTTCCTTCGCCGAGGGGGGACGGCTCAGCGTGATCCGCCAGGCGTTCTCCACCCAGGCGGACGGATCGTCTCCGTGGCCGGCCACCAGGCGCCCGGCCAGTTTTCGCGCCTGCTGCAGACCGGTCCTGTGGTTGAGAAACCAGAGGGCCTGGGGCGCCACCGTAGTCACCTGGCGGCGCGGACAACTGAGAGAGGAGTCGGGCCGGTCGAAGGTTCGGAACATGGGAAACGTGAAGCTTCTGCGCGACAGGATGTAGATCCCCCGGCGCGTGTGCTGGGCCGGGTCGGCAGAAACCGGCCAGAGGAAAGGCGCCGGCAACACGTCCAGCTCTTCAGCGGTCAAGGGAGGCACCGCGGGACGTCCCCCCATTTTCAGGTTCAGCGTCCCCGCCACCGAATGCAGGGTGTCCCACATGGATTCCGCCTCCAGCCGGCGGCGGTTCATGCGCCAGAGAGTGCGGTTGCCGGGGTCCAGTTCGCCGTTTCGAGGGTTGGAGTAGCGGCTGGCCATCCGGTAGGTGCCGGAAGACATGATTAACCGGTGCATGGACTTGATGTCCCAGCCCCGGGCTACGAACTCCAGGGCCAGCCAGTCCAGCAGTTCCGGATGCGTGGGAGGGTCACCCTGGGCGCCGTAGTCGTTGGATGTGCGGACGATTCCCTGCCCGAAGTGCCATTGCCAGAGCCGGTTGACCATCACCCGGGCCGTGAGAGGATGATCGGGACGGCTCAGCCAGAGGGCCAGTTGCCGTCGCGTCCGCGAAGTGGCGTTACCGGCGGCTGCCGGATCCCATCCGTCCCATTCCCCCAGGTATTCGAAAACCGTCGGGACGCCGGGAGTCACCCGCTCCAGACGGCGGTCCATCTCGCCCCGATCCAGGACGTGAATTTCCGGGATCAGCTCCGGTTCCCGGTGGCCGAGCACGGAAGCCTTGGGCACGTCGTAGAAACCGTCGAAGTTCACCAAATGGGACGCGTCCACTTCCGGGAGGAGCACCACCAGCTTCCCAATTTCCTCCAGAAGCCGCCGCTTCTCCTCCTTCTCCTCGGGGGCCATCCGATCTTCCCAATCTCGGTCCAAGGTTTTCAGCGCCTCGGCCAACGGCGCGGCGAGCTTCGCCTGCCGGGGTGTCTTCTTCTCTTCCGGGACCTCGTGGGCCAACACCACCTCCGGCGGGAACCCCGATTTGGCGGCCGCGATCATCCGTTTTTTGACGCCGTCCAGGTAGAGCTTGTAGGTCCTCCGGGCTTCGTCCACGGCGATCATCCGGGGATAAGTCTCGTTCCGGTGGAACCTGGACATCCGGGTCACCACCGGAATCTCCACCGCATCGCTGGGGGCAAAAATGGCCTGCAGGCGAAAGTAGTCCCGCTGCGAGACGGGATCGAACTTGTGGTCGTGGCACCGGGCGCAGGCCAACGTCAGTCCCATGAAGACCGCGCCCGTGGTGTCGACCCAGTCGGTCATCCTCTCGTAGGCGAGCTTTGGGGCGTCGAGCAGGGACTCGACGATCTCCGGGCCGAAGGTGTAGAGGCCGGTGCCGATCCGGGCTTCCAGGTGCTCCAGCTTCTCGGGGGTGATGCCGTAGTAGTGGCCGTGAAGTTCCAGATCGTCGGGCCACAACTCGTCCCCGGCGATCTGCTCCTGCAGGAACCGGTCGTAGGGCTTGTTCTCGTTCAACGACTTGATGACGTAGTCGCGGTATCGCCAGGAGTTGGGGAAATACTCGTCGGTCTCGTAGCCCCCGCTGTCGGCGTAGCGCACCAGGTCCAGCCAGTGCCGGCCCCAGCGCTCGCCGTAGCGAGGCGACGCCAGCAGGTCGCGGACGAGCTTGTCGTAGGCGTTGGGAGAGGAGTCCTTTAGGAAGCGGTCCACCTGCTCGGGAGTGGGCGGCAGGCCGGTGAGGTCGAAAGAGGCTCTGCGGATGAGGGTCCGCTTGTCCGCCTCCGGAGCCGGTTCCAGCCCGTGACTCTCCAGCTTTTCCAGGATGAAGGCGTCGATGGGGTTTCTCACCCGGTCCTGGTTTCTGACCGTGGGAACGGCCGGTCGGCGTGGTCGCCGGAGCGACCACCAGGTTGGCTCGGCGGGGGCGGCGGTTGCGGCCGTGGAGTCCCAGGGAGCGCCTCGGTCGATCCAGTCCCGCAAGACATCCAGGTCATGAGCGGAAAGCGGTGGTTTCCCCGGGGGCATCTTCAACTTCCCGGCGTGAGAGGCCGCCAGGAAGAGAAGGCTCTCTTCCGCATTTCCAGGGACCAGTGCCGGACCCTTACCGCCGCCCGCCAGCATCGTGTCGCGATGCCGCAAGTCCAAGCCGGACATCTGCTGCTCCCCGTGGCAGGAAACACAGTTGCTCTGCAGGATTCTCCTGGCCGTTTCCTGGATTTGGGATGCCGATTGGACGAAGCTGAAAGACAGCGCCAAGCAAAGGATGGCAATCATGCGTTTTCCTAAGCCAGCGTACCTTCCACACCGACAACCGGCGACGATCACGACGAGGTCCCGACCACCACGGACGGCCCCTCACCGAGTGCCTCTCGGACGCGGTGGCGTTGATACCGTCCGCGTGGAAACGCGTCAGAGATACTTCCTGCCCGGCGCGTCCACCTTCTTGAACTCCTGAAGGGCGGAATCCAACTCATCCGCTTCGGCCTGAGTCCAGGTCTCGATGAGGTGGTCCAGAGACGATCCCACCGTGCCTGCGCGTTCCGAAGCGTCCTTCCGGCCGGGTTTCTTGCCGCGCAGCCGCAGTGCAGTCTGATACAGAGACGTGTCCTCCCGTTTCGCCAGACGTTGAATCCTGTCCACCATGTCGTCGCGGAAACCACTGACCATGAGTTGATTGTAACGGGTCAAGCATCAAGTTCGAATCCCGTAGGGGCACACCTTGTGTGTGGGGGCCCACTTCGGTCCGAACCAGCCGGACCAGGCCGACCGCCGGGACGTGGCTCGGGGATCACGGCGGGCGGGCCGGCCGGGCACCTGAAAGCGTCGTTGTCGACGAAAATCATCGGCGGCACGGCGACCGACTACGAGCATTTCAAAAGACGCAACGCCTCCGAGACGCCGTGGTTGGGACGGGCGATGTCGAACGGCAGGCAGACCAACTTGAGACCGTCGAAAAACCGGTAAGTCAGTTCTTGCGGGAAGCGCCGTGACCGAGGATAGACCAGGGCCACCGTCTTGCAGCGATGGCGTTTTCCGTAGAAGTACATCTGGTATAGGTCCCGTTGATCCAGGTCGTGTCTTGCGTCGCCGTCCCGCGCCCCGGCGCGTTTCCATTTGGCGTCGAGGATGAACCTGACGCGGCCGTTCCGTTCACGGAGCGAAATATCCGGCTTTGTCTGGAACACGGACTTGCCGCCGATACAAGCCATGGGTCTTTGTGGACCCTGGGAAGTCACCGTAAATCTGTCCTGATGGCGCCGAAAACTGTGGGTGACGAAGTCCTCGTAGACCTCCTCCATGGGAAACAGCAGCGACTGATTCACGTGGCTGCCGGACCAGGTTGTCAGGCCCTGGTTGAACAGAAACAGGCCGACCCACCGCATGACCGGCTTGTAGTGCTGCATGGAGCGGTCCACGCTGTGTTTGCGCCAATCGGCGCGTAGGTCTCTCGCTGGCGGCACCTCGATGAAGGACGTTTCCAGGTTCCGGATTAGTTGCCGGTTCCCCTCGTTTCGCACGACAGGCTTGAGCGTGGAGAGCGTGCTCTGAATGAGCCGATTGGCGGGGCGATTGACGCTGAGTTCGTCGTGCCGCACGAAAAATCGCGATTGGTCGATCAGATTCTCCCTGATTTGATCCCGGAACAGGAGACGGCCCCGCAGGTAGGGCAGATTCTCCTCCACTCGCCGATACCTCCGGCCGAGGCCGCCGCGGACCAACAACCCCAGGTTCTCGAGAAAGAGGCGCACGAACACATCCAGCATGGGGAACCGCCTCAGGGCGCGGATGGCGCTGTAGCGGAACTGTGCCGCCGCCCGCAACCGCCGAGACGAACGCAGCATGTTCAGGAAGATGCGCCGGGTCTCCTCGTGGTCAGGGTCCGCCTTGCCGGCGAAATCGATCTTGGGAAGGATCTCCACGATGTTTCGGCGCTTCGTGGTGATGATGCCGACGTAGTTGCCGGCCCGCAGACCACCGCTTCTGTCGAACTGAAGAACGGGACGGTAATTGCCTTGCTGGTCGTACTGATTCGACCGGGCGAAGCCCTTGAGATCTTCTATGTCGCGTTCGCTGAGTCGGCCATTGGTGCGAATCGGTTCATGTTCCTTGATCGAGTAGACGCCGGGCATCAGGACAACTCGATACCACTGCCGTCAGAATAGATTTTCTTGTATTCGTCGGGGTCGGTCCATTTCCGGTCGTCGTTCGGTAGTCGCTCGTAAATCGATCGATCCTCATCCACGAATTCCGTACTCCTGAGCCGTCGCGCATAGCCCAACTTCTGCTCGGAGACAAAACCCGCTCCACCGAGAACTTCGCGGATCTTTGACCAGTCGTCGTAGAAGTACTCCTGCAAGAGCGGGAAAATCTTGTTTTGGAACTTGTCGGACAGGGATTTCAGGTCGGTCACGCCGAAAAGGTAGGTGTGGCCGATCTGATGTTCGCGATCCAGCAGCAACGAGATACGTTCATTCATTGCCTTGAGGAGCTTACGGAGTTCCACCCCGCCAACATTGGCAGAAATGCGCTTGTGGTCCAGTTTGGGCATCATTTCGACGAAGTCAAACCGGCGCCTCAAAGCCGTGTCGAGCAGCAGGATGGAACGGTCCGCCGTATTCATGGTGCCGATAATGTAGAGCTTGCTCGGCACGCCGAAGTCCTCGTTGGAATACGGCAAGATCACGCTCATTCCATCGGCCTTGCCCAATCGCTTGGAGTCTTCGACCAGCGTGATGAGTTCACCGAATATTTTGGGTATGTTCCCCCGGTTGATCTCGTCGATGATCAGGACGTAGCGTTTTTCCGGGTCCTCGTCCTTCCGAGCAGCATTCGCAATTCGCTTGAAAATGCCGTCCCGAAGTTCGTAACCGACTTTTTCACCGTCCAATCTCGGTCGGATGCCTTCGACAAAGTCCTCGTAGGAAAAGCTTTGATGAAACGTCACCATTGCAATCTGACCGGTACGCGTCTTGGGGTCGAACCGAAGCGCATGAAACTGACCCCGATCTTCGTCGTCGATTTCGTCTAACCCGGCGCCCGTCACGACCGCCATCGCATGTTTAACTGCGTTCCAAGTTTTTCCGGTCCCCGGCGGTCCGTAGAGAATCTGGTTTAAAGGATGCATCTCCCGCCGTTTCACCGGCATTCCGGACTCGACGTCTGACATGTACTTGTTTAGCGACTCGCGGAAATCCTCGGAACTATCTTCGTTCAGTCCGTACCAGATATTGCTCTGCCCGATGCCGCCGAAGGGTCTTCGAGGCTTATCTCTGGCTCCGGGGATACGGAAACGCCTCTCGGCCTCGGCGACCAAGACTGCATTGGTCGCCGTGAAGTAGGCATCCCGATCCAACCTATCTTCAGGTCTCTTGATTGGAAGGCGATAGACGGTCGCATCAGTGTACCACCCCGTCACCAACTGCTTACCGGTTTTAGGGTTCGTCGCGCAAAAGACAACCAAGACTCCATTAGTCTTCTGGTCCGCCTTTCTGCTACCGAGCCTCTCAAGAGAGAGCTTCTGTCCGTCGTTCATCACATATCCATAGTAGGTACCGTCGACCGGCAGGAAATTGAGCGACTCATGAGGCATGTTTCCTTCGTCAACATAACTCCCGCCGCCCCTCGCCGGCTCATCGTCCGCTTTGTAACTCGGCATCCATGCAACACGACAGACCAGTATTGCCATTGTGGTTCCTATTCCTCGCGGTTTGGGGACTGGAAATCTGAACCGACACCCTTGCGGAGCAGCGTCAACACAGTCTGATTCAAAGAGGTTCCCACAAATCTTGTCAGGCCTTTTTTCCTGTTCGTCAAGTCGTTTCCGAGTCCCCTGACCGTAAATTGATTCGTACGGCGTCTCTTTCTACGGCCCATAATTTGAACCAGTTTGGGCCAGAATATCCCTCACGATCAATGGGTCAAGGCGCGGTCGGTCCTGGAATTTCCCCAATGATTTCGGAAAGCCAGAGGAACAGGCGGACGGCGTTGGACGGGGGGAGGGTGGATCAAAGATGGCCAATTCCGGTGGGACGGCAAGACCGGAAGCGGGCTGATCTCATCCGTTTCTCTATGCCAACGTGACATCCTCTCCTCCAGCGGCCGTACTTGCACCCAGGACCGGGCTACCAGCGCCACCGCCGCATCGGCCGCCTCCGCTCTCGCGATTGGCAGATACGCGTGAATCAACTCCCGTGGGATCTCCGCCGTCGTGCACGGAGGCACCCGATTCCCGATGCACATGCTGCGGGCGGGTGATGAGCCACTTTCTCACCTGGCCTGTCGAACTGACCGCTCCTGGGTGGGCGGCGAGATGTCCGTTTCTTCTGAAGTCAGCCCGTCCAGCCGGGGTAGCTTTCGATGTAAACTAAAGGCTTGCGGGTTCTCGACCAGCGCGAGATACGATCCGACCAAACGGCTGTCCGGTTCAACTTGAAGCGGCTGTTGGAACGAGCGGAACTGCCAAAATGAGAAAGAATTGGAGAGCGGGCAGATGACCGAGCCCCATGAACAAGCCAATCTTGAACTCAAGGTGACGGACTTCGGGCCCATTGCTAAGGCCGAGGTTGATCTGCGCCCGCTGACCGTTTTCGTCGGACCCAGCAACACCGGCAAGTCCTACTTGGCGATTCTGATCTATGCGCTGCACCGGTATTTCAGCGAAGTCACGCGGCCCAGTCGTCGTTACTACCGCCCGTACGGGACGCCACGAGCCGACAGCCGGAACGTCCGGGCCCGGAAAGCCGTGGATGCTCTGGTCAAGGCCGTGGAACAGAGCACCCGAGACGCCAAGTTGTCTGACTTGCTGCCTGCCGAGGTCGTGGACTTCATTCGTTCCAGATTCGACGCGCTCAAACGGGGCCATGAAATCGGCAATGAAATCGCTCGCTGCTTCGGCATCGGCGAACTCACGGCGCTGGTCCGTAAAGGATGCAGTCAGGGGGTTATCGTCATGCGGCGACATTTCTCGAACCACTCGAAGCCCGCTGTACACAAGTTGGTGCTCAAGTCACAGGGAGCCGAGTTCACGACGAAAATGCCCGAAGGAACGGCGATACGGATCGATGCAGAGGATGAGTTCAAGGTCGAACATGTGTCTGACTCGGTGCACGAACATGGAGATTCTTTCGCCTGGCAACTGATGGAAATCGTGCGGGATTCCGACCTGCGTCAGGCCACGGGCCCGCTCCATCTCCCTGCATTCTATCTTCCCGCAGACCGGACCGGCGTCATGCACGCGCACGGCTCGATCGTCAGCGCCGTGATCGGAAACGCGCCGATGACCGGGCTCCGTCCCCCTACCCGCACACCCATGCTTTCGGGCGTGGTGGCGGATTTCCTTCGGCAACTGATCGAGTTCGACAACCCGCAGCATCAACGGAGCAAGCCTCGCCGCGAACTCGAGAAGGACATCGAAGAGAACATTCTCGGCGGATCGGTAAACGTGGACCGCTCGGAACTGATCGGCTACCCACGCTTCACCTATCGTCCAGAGGGATGGAAGGACACTCTGCCGTTGATTAATGCATCTTCAATGGTGTCAGAAATCGCCCCGATTGTTTTGTATCTGCGACATGTGGTCGTCCCCGGCAGCGTGCTCATCATCGAGGAACCGGAATCGCACCTGCATCCGGCCATGCAGGTGGAATTCACCCGGCAACTGGCGGCGATCGTCCGTTCTGGCGTCCGGTTGATCGTCACTACGCACAGCGAGTGGGTGCTTGAGGAACTCGCCAACACCGTGCAACGCTCTGCACTCTCCGCTACTCGTCGCAAGGAGATCGCCGGCACCAACGTTGCCCTGTCTCCGGACGACGTGGGTGCATGGCTGTTCAAGCAGAAATCTTACCCGGAAGGATCCATAGTGGAGGAAGTGAAGCTGGATGAAGAGATCGGGCTCTATCCGACCGACTACGATGCCGTCAGCGAGGCCCTGTATAACGAAAATGCGAAAATCTACAATCACGTCCAAGATCGTGGCGTCGAATGAATGGACTGGGTTGTAGCGGTTGCCAACCAAGTACCGGACGCGTGCTGTACGACTCGTTGCGATAGAGGCGGATGCCGAGTTGATCTGAGAAAAGGTCTGCCGCCGTCTCGCGTCATCGTCGATCTGGACTGCGACGGTTTGCAAATCCCGAATGGATGGAAACGGTGCGACTACTTGTTCTTCGGCTCAGGAAGTGATGTGAACTCCGTGGCGCCGATCGAACTCAAGAGTGGTGGACTGAGGGCCAGCACGGTACTGGAACAGCTTGAGGGAGGCGCGAGAATGGCTGATGCGTGGCTTCCACAAGAAGTTTCGTTCCGATTGGTTCCGATTTTGGCGCATGGGAAAGGGATCCGTCGGAAAGCGCTCAAAGACCTCCGTGCCAAGAAGATACGGCTGCGTGGCCAGGCAAAAAGAGCCGTGCTTATCAGATGCGGAGATTCATTGATGGAAGCGCTTTTACGATGAAGGCGACGACCCGACGGACGCCCACGGAGCCGTCGGACCCGTCTGTCTGTTGGATGGTCCACCAATGGAACCGGCACGGACAACCGTTACGTTTTCCCGGGCATTGCGTGGCGTTGACCCTTATCTCTCCGGCGCCCCGGTGACGGCCCGGAGTGCTCGATCGAAGGTCATGACCTTGCTCACACCGCGCCTGCGGCAACTGGCGAGATGGCAGAGGTCGCGGGCACCCAGCGCGGGAAATTGCTCATGCAGTTGCCGGGCCAACGTGACATCTCCGTCCTCGAGCGGCCACACCTGCACCCGGGATCGTACCAACAGTGCAATCGCCGCATCGAGCGCATCCAATCTGGCAACGGGAAGATACGCATGGACCAACTCCTGCAAGACCTCCGCCGACGTACACAGGGGTGTCCGATTCCCGTTGCACATGAGGAAGAAATCCCGTGCCGCCGTCCGAAGTGGATGCGGGCGCCCGACCGCGTACATGAAGATATTGGTGTCGACGAAGATCATGTCCCGCTCGTACCGCCTCTCCGGGATTCATTGATGACCTCAAGGTGCTCCTCCCAGTCCGGCTCCACCTTGGGTCCCTCCAATGCGTCGCATTCACGGAAGAATCGTTGCAGGTCCTCTGCCGACTCGAAGGGGACGGTACGCTGCTTGTCCGCGAGCCGTTGGCGCGCAGCGGCTCTCAACCAGGCGCTCAACGACATGCCCTCCATTCGCGCCTGGTGGACGAAACGGTCGCGGTCCTCATCGGGGATCAGCAGCTGAACTCTGGCCATAGTGCGAACCCGTAAGCGATATAGGGATGTGTATGCACCATACACATTTTGTTATTGGGCGGCAAGTGCCCGGCCGAGTGCTCCAGCGTCGGTGTTGATCCACTGCCCGGAGTTCGTCAGAACAACTTGCCGAGCGCGTCTTCGGCGCTGATCGCCGGGATCGGCGAGCGACGGAAGTGCTTCATGTTCCTCGTCACGATGTACCGGGCCCCGCAGGCATCCGCAGCGGCGACTAGCATGGCATCCTCGAAATCGGTCATGGGAAGCGCGGCCGCATAACGAATGGCTTCAGTTCCTGTCTCCGCGACCTCCACGAAGCGGGTCAGATCCAGGATGAAATCGCGCGCCGTTTTCTCACCCTGCAAGGGAGCCACCATGTAATAGAAGCTTGAGACCGAATGCCACGCGACAAACGCTTTCCGATAGCCACGCTCAAGCCGGTCGAGAATCTCCGAGGCCAAGTCCGAGTGTGGGCGTCTGTCGAGCGCGACGTCAATGAGGACATCGGTATCAAGAAGCATCAGAGATACTTTCCGGCCAGCCTGTCGTAACGTGGGTTACCACGGTTGGCCGCCTGAAACCGCCCGCGCCAGCGCGAGGAGAAGGAGGGTGTTCCGTCCCCTGCCAAATCTCGAAGCGATTGTTCGATGATCGACGACAGCGACACCCGGCGGGATCGCGCATAACTCTTGGCTCTGGGGATCAACTCGGCATCGACTGTGATCGTCAGCTTTTTCTTCATTTCTGATCGCCGTCCTTCTTGGAAATATACGTATAGTCTCCACTATTATACGTATTCACATCTTGCGTTCAAAGTCTGACGAATCCGCGCCTCCCCATTCATTCACAGCCAAATGCGGGGTCCCCGGAGGCTGGGAATCGACCGGTTATTCCCTATAACGAAGATTTCGTAGAAAGGACGATCTTGCGGTTCTGAAGGCTCTGGCGAAGCGACTCCGATCGGGAATTTTCTCCGAGACGGTCGGGGCGGACGGATTGCCGGATCGCCGGAATCCGGTCAAGACTTCCGCCCCCATTTGGTTTAGACTACGCGCCAATGTGCGGGATCGTGGGGTACCTGAACCGTAGCGGCAGCGGGGCTGGCGCTCCCATCGGGTCGATCCTCCTGGGGATGCTCAAGAGTCTGGACTGCCGGGGCCCCGACTCGGCCGGTGTCGCCATCTTCGGTCCGACCCGGACGCCGAACCTCAAGCTTCGGATCAAGTTGAACGGTGATGCGAACCTGGCCGATTCGGCGGATCGGGTCCGCGGCATCGTCTCGGAGCGGGTTCCGGTTCTCGAATCCGCCACCGTCCAGGAATACCTCCAACTGTTGGTGGGACCGGTGCAGGATGCCGAGTCCCTGTTGCCTCCGCTGGAGAAGGACCTGGACGACTTCGAGTTGGTCAGTGGGGGCCGCCAACTCGAGATCGTCAAGCAGGTCGGGTCGCCCACCCATCTGGACACCGGCTACGGAATCTCCATGCTGACCGGAACCCACGGCATCGGCCACACACGCCTTTCCACCGAGAGCCGCGTCGACCTGAGCCACTCCCAGCCCTTCGGGGTCCACGGGGTCGCCGACCTGGCCACGGTCCACAACGGCCATATCACCAATTACCACAAGCTGCGGGGACGCTATGAACAGATGGGCGTCCGCTTCTTCACCGAGAACGACTCGGAGGTCATCGGCGTCTACCTGGCCCACCAGATGTCGCTGGGCCGGACCTTCCGGGAGGCGCTGGAGTCCTCGCTGGACGACTTCGACGGTTCCTTCTCCTACCTGGCCGCCTCCGGCAACGAGTTGGCCTACGCCAAGGACCGTTTCGGATTCAAGCCCCTGCTGGTGGCCGAGTCGGAGGACTGGGTCGCCATCGCCACCGAGGAGATCGCCCTGCGTTCCACGCTGGCCGGGGACTTCGATGCCCTGGAACCGGGGGTGAGGCGGGTCCGCATCTGGTCTCTGCCGGAGCCCGCCGCGGAGAAAGTGTGATGGGGTCCGAGGTGCAAGCCGGCAACCGGAGCTCCCGGGAGATCAACCAACTGATCAAGGACCTGATCCGCTCGGGAGAAAACCAAATCCGGGTGCGCCGGACCCGGGCCCAGCACAATCTGGCCGTGGGGATTCTTTCTCCCGTCTCCATCTCCTTCGAAGGCAGCGTGGGCTACTACTGCGGCGGCCTCATGGACGGACCCGAAGTGGAGATCCTGGGCAGCGCGGGATGGGGTCTCGGAGAGTCCATGGCTTCGGGCACCATCCGGGTCGCGGGAAATGCCGGCAACGGGTGCGGCGCCTCCATACGCGGGGGGACTCTCGTGGTCCGCGGAAGCACGGCGGCCCGGGCGGGAATCAGCATGAAGGGGGGGCTCCTCATCATCGGTGGCAGTTGCGGCTACATGACCGGATTCATGAGCCAGAAGGGGACGGTCATCGTCTGCGGGAACGCCGGTCCCGGCCTGGGCGATTCCATGTACGAGGGCCGGATCTTCGTCGGGGGCGAGATCCAGGAGTTGGGCAACGACGCCGTGGTCGAAGAGCCGGACCCGGAGGACTGGGACTTTTTGAACCGTAATCTGGAGCCCCGTGGCTTCCCGGTCCCCTCCACCTTCAAGAAAGTCGTCGCCGGCCGGCGCCTCTGGAACTTCAACCGCAAGGAGCGGGATCTCTGGAAGGAGGTCTTGTGACGGAACCGAGAGCGACCCGGCAGAGCGGAATCTACAGCCCCGACGTGATCGAGGACATCCAGACCAAGGCGGAGCTGGGCCGTTACCGCATCCGCGGCTTCGGGACACTGAGGACCCGTCCCCTGCCCTCCCTGGACGACCTGGTGTTCATCCCCTGCACCCTGACCCGGATCCCGCTGGAGGGGTACCGGGAGAAGTGCAGCACGCGCACCGTCCTGGGCACGCGCCACGCCAAGAAGCCCATCGTCCTGGACACCCCCGTCATGGTGACGGGGATGAGCTACGGCGCCCTCTCCTACAACGCCAAGGTGGCTCTGGCCCAGGGAGCCTCCCGGGTCGGCTCCTCCACCACCACCGGCGACGGAGGCATGCTTCCGGCGGAACGGGAGCACTCCGATGTCCTGATCTACGAGGTCCTCCCCAGCCGCTACGGCATCGACGTCCACCACATGAAGATGGCCGACGGCATCGAGCTGACCATCGGCCAGGGCGCCAAGCCGGGCACCGGTGGAATGCTGCTTGGCTCCAAGGTCTCCAGCGAGATCGCCGGCATGCGGGACCTTCCCGACGGAGTGGATCAACGCAGTCCCTGCCGTCACCCCGACTTCCTGGGTCCCGACGACATGATCATCAAGATCGAGGAGCTGCGGGAGGCCACCGACTGGCAGGTGCCCATCTTCGTCAAGATGGGGGCCACCCGGGTCTACGACGACGTCAAGCTGGCGGCCAAAGCGGGGGCGGACGTGGTGGTGGTCGACGGCATGGAGGGAGGCACCGGCGCCTCGCCCGACATGCTCATGGACCACACCGGCATCCCCACCCTGGCCGCCGTCTGCGAGGCCCGCGCCGCCCTGGAGGACCTGGGCCTCTTCGGCGAGGTGCAATTGATCATGGCGGGGGGCATCCGCAGCGGCACCGACGTGGCCAAGGCCCTGGCGCTGGGCGCCGACGCCATCTACATGGGGACGGCCTTCCTCATCGCCCTCAACTGCAACAAGCCGGTTTACGTGGAGGACTATCACAAGCTGGGGACCGAGCCCTACGCGTGCCACCATTGCCACACCGGACTCTGCCCCGTGGGGATCACCACCCAGGACCCGGACCTCATGGCCCGTCTCCCCATCGACGAAGCCACCGATCGCGTGGCCAACTTCTTCCAGGCCATGAATTCGGAGATCCAGATGCTGGCCCGGGCCTGCGGCAAGTCCGACATCCACGATCTGGACCCGGAGGACCTTCGGGCCCTGACCCTCGAGTCCTCCATGATCGCCGGAGTGCCCCTGGTGGGAACCCGCCGGGTCTTCGGAGGGGGAGCCGGGTGGAAGGAGTCCCATTGAGCAGCCCCTGCCGCGCACGATTCGGCCGGACAGTCTCTGGGGCAAATGCCCTTTTGAGAAAAAGGAGGGGCGACTTCCAATCGCCCAGTCGTCGGTGCCCAGTTCGTCACACCGGAGTTCGGCGGTTAGGAAACCGCCGCTCCTATGGGAG
>JAPPLF010000057.1 GCA_028874215.1 Acidobacteriota bacterium | reverse complement strand
AGCGGCCCGGGCGCGAGCGGACCTGCGACTGTCGGCCCGTCCACAAGCGGCCCGGTGACTGCCGGTCTTCCATACCGATCCTTTACGACCCGGGAGCATCCATGTCCAAAGTCTCGGTCCTGATACTGCGCGCCGCGGGGATCAACTGCGACGAGGAAACGGCCCACGCCTTCCGCCTCGCCGGCGCGGAACGCGTGGATCCCGTCCACATCAATGCCTTCATCCAGGGGCGCCGTCGTCTTTCCGAGTACGACGTGCTGGTCCTGTCGGGAGGGTTTTCCTACGGCGACGATCTCTCCGGCGGCAAAGTGCTCGCCAACGAGATGCAGTGCAAGCTGATGGAAGACGTGGAATCGTTCATCGCGGAAGGCAAACTCATCCTCGGCATCTGCAACGGATTCCAGGTGCTGGTCAAGATGGGGCTGCTGCCCCAGACGGAACCGGGCGGCAGGCGGCAGGAAGCGACAGTTTTCTACAACGACTCCGGCAAGTTCGAGTGCCGCTGGGTCTACCTGCGCAGGAACCCCGACAGCCCGTGCGTCTTCACCCGGGACATGCCGGAGACCATCTACATTCCTGTGGCGAACGGGGAAGGCAAGGTCATGCTGGCTTCGGAGGACGTGCGGGCGCGGCTTGGACCGGGCGGCCACGTGGCGTTGCAGTACGTCAACCCGCCCTGGGAGGCCGCCGGGGGAACCGCCGAGGAGGCCGCCGGGGGAACCGCCGAAGTGGATGCCGGTGAGGCGACCGCAGCGGCCGACCAAGAGGCCGCAGGTGTCGCCGCCGGGGAGACGGCCTATCCCTGGAGTCCCAACGGTTCCGTGGACGCCATCGCCGGGATCTGCGACGCCACGGGACGGATCTTCGGGCTCATGCCTCATCCGGAGCGTTACACCCACCCGACCCATCATCCCCGGTGGACGCGGGAGGGATACCGGGAACCGGACGGCCTGCATATCTTCCGGAACGCCGTGAACTATGTCCGCGGGGTTCTGTAGCTGCCGATGGGAGCGCGCTTAAATGAGCTTCCCTCCGTTCACCCGAGCCATCGAACGCCGCATGTACGTGATCGGGATCCTCCTGGTCCCCGTCGCGTTCTTCGTGCTGCTCAGCCTCGCAACCCACGCCGAAACCGACTACCCCAATTCGAGCCGCGGTCCGGGTGAAGTCACCAACCTGGGCGGCCTGCCCGGCGCCCTGGTATCCTACGGCGTGATGCTCGCCCTGGGATACGGGGGATACGTCGTCCCCGTCCTCATCGGACTGCTCGCCTGGAACCGGATCCGCGGACAGCATCCGGTGAGACTGTTCGTACAATCCGCCTGGCTGCTGGTCCTCGTGGTTGCCGGAATCTCCACGGGGAGCCTGATTCCGGTCCTACCCGAGTACCTCAGGTTCAGGATCGGCGGGGTGCTGGGGTACTACCTGGGCGGCCGGATGGCGGGTGCGCTGGGCGTGGACTGGTCGCTGATACTGGGCGGCGTCTTGTTCCTGGTTGTCCTGGTGGCCATGCTGTACTTTTGCCTGATCAGACGAAGAGCGATCGGACGGCGTTCCCACCAACCTGGAAGCATGCCATCATGAAGCGATGCTTGCCGTTTCTGCTCGTCCTCGTTACTTCCTCTGCTTTCGGCGGCCCACTGCCCGATCAGCAGATGGTGCGGGGGAACGTCCCCGGCGGTGAACCGGGGATTTCCAGCGGTGAACCGGGGATTTCCGACCGCCTCAGGAACGAACTCGCCTTGCGGCCGTCCGACGATCTGCTGAAGGTATGGGTCTACCTGGCGGACAAAGGACTCGACCCGGGGACCGGAATCGGCGCCGCGCTGGCGGCTGCCGAGGACCGCCTGTCGCCCCGTGCCCGCCGGCGGCTGTCGACAAGAAGCGACCGGCTGGCGGGATGGGAGGATATCCCGGTCCACGTGCCCTACCTCGAGCGCATCGAAGCGTTGGGGGGCAGGATCCTCCAGGTGTCCCGGTGGCTGAACGCGGCGAGCGTGTCCATCCCGGCCGGGGACATCGACGGCCTGGCCGGCCAGCCCTTCGTGCTGAACATCGACGTGGTCGCCAGTCTCCGTCATCCGCGCCCCTTGCCGACGCGCCCTTCCGGCCAGCCGGGAACGGACGCCAGGTTCCGGGCGATCCGGCCCGCTCGACTCGATTACGGTCCTTCCTTCATTCAGCTGAACCAGTTGCAGGTACCGGAACTCCATGATCTGGGGCTTACCGGAAACGGTGTGCTCGTGGCGATCTTCGACACGGGATTCAGCCTGGATCACGTGGCCTTCGACAGCTTGAGAACCCGGGTGGAAGCGCGGCGCAACTTCCTTCGGGACGAAACCGGTTTCACCGGCCTGGAGGACACCGGTCACGGTACGGTGGTGCTCGGTACGATCGGTGGATACGCGCCGGGCGAGCTGATCGGTCCGGCTTTCGGCGCCCGTTACCTTCTCGCAAGCACGGAGGCCGTCGCATTCGAGAACGAGATCGAGGAGGACTTCTGGGTGGCCGCCATGGAATGGGCCGACAGTCTCGGCGCGGACGTGATCAGCAGTTCGCTCAGTTACCCCGACTGGTATTCCTATGAAGATATGGATGGCGAAACCGCCGTGATCACCCGGGCGGCTTCCATGGCTTCGGACCGTGGGATCGTGGTCGTGAACAGCATGGGAAACATGGGCGGCGCCCCCTATGAAAAGATGGGGGCGCCTGCCGACGCGGAGAAGGTGATCTCCGTCGGAGCCGTCGACGCATCCGGCAGTCGCTGGGTCTCCTCCTCCATCGGCCCCACTTTCGACGGCCGCATCAAGCCGGACGTGATGGCCATGGGGGAGGGCGTCTACACGGTGGATCCGTTCACCGCCGACGGTTACATACGCGAAAGTGGCACATCCTTCTCTGCGCCCCTGGTGGCGGGCGTCGTCGCGCTCATGCTGGAAGCCTACCCCCACTGGACGCCCGGGCAGGTGCAAAGCGTACTCCGCCGGACGGCCGGCCAGGCCGCCGCTCCGGATACCCTGAACGGGTATGGCATCGTCCACGCGCTGAATGCCCTGATGACCGAATCGCGGGGGGTCGTGCGGTCCCTCACGGCCGAGGGCGGGCCGAGCGGTGTGTTCCTCGTCTGGACCGCGGGACTGGAAATCAACCTGCTGTCCTACCGGATCGACCGCAGGGATTACCCCGATGGAACATTCGAAGTGCTGGCCTCGGTACCGGTAACTCGGACCGGAGGCCATTTTCAGGGTTCGAACGCCTACTATTACACGGATACGACCGCGCAACCGGGTTCGTCCTACGAGTACCGGTTACAGCCCATGGGCCGCGCGGGACTGGCGTTGACGGCGGAACCGGTCGTGATCCGATTCGATTACGAGTCCGGCGCGTCCGGTGAACTGGCGGCGGTCCTTTATCCGAATGCGCCGAATCCCTTTGCTTCCAGTACGCGCATACGCTTCGAACTGTCGGAGCCTGTCCACGTTACCTTGACGATATACGATCTGCTCGGCAGAAAGATACGGGTGCTGGTCGATGAAGCACACGGACCGGGCAGATACGTACGAACCTGGAACGGTATGGACGGCGCCGGCCGAGCCGTGCCCAGCGGCGTGTACCTGTACCGCATGACCGCCGAAGGGATCGAGCAGAATGGCAAGATGCTGCTGCTGCGTTAGGGGCGGCGCGCTGCTCGGAGATCTTCGATAAAGAGGTTGACATCCCGGCGGGTTCCGGTTTATATAGCCTTAGCAGCAGACAGTACGAGTTTCCGGACGTGCAAGACAGATACAAGTCAGCGCAAACTAAGCTACTTACGCCATTCATTCGCAAGGGGGTTGGACATCATGGTCACCGTTACGGACGTCGCCGCCGACAAGATCAAAACCATGATCGAGGACCAGGAAAATCCGGATCTAGGACTGCGCGTCATGATCTCCGGCGGGGGATGTTCCGGCTTTCAGTACAAGCTTGCTTTCGACAAGAACGCGACCGACAACGACCAGATCATCG
>JAPPLF010000056.1 GCA_028874215.1 Acidobacteriota bacterium | reverse complement strand
ATTTACATCTGCGCCACACCCCCTGGGGGGGGCGCTCCCTTCCAAAATATCCCTGCGGGAAGGATTCTGGAGATGATTCCTGAAGATCTGGGAGGGCTTGAAAGTCTGGGCCAGATGCGCATTAATGCCAAAGAGCGAAAACCAGCGCTGTACAGTAATCTTGGCGACGCCCTCGGCGGCACCCATCAAGAGCGCGCTCCAGTTCTCGACGATCCGACTATAGCCATACACGGACTAACGGGACACGACACCAGCTCCCACACGGCCATGGCAACACGGAAGAAACCGCGAAAAAGAACGCGGCGGCCGAGGTCGTCGAACTCTCCATTCGGCGGGCGCCGTGTCGTGTCGCAGCACTCCGACCGAGGCTCGGGCATTCGCAGGACCGGTCAACGAAACAGGGATACGCGTTCATCCCTTGAAAACTGGCTCCATCTCCAGGCAACCGGAGAACCGCCGTGGAGATATCTTCCGATCGTTCTTGCGGCGGCGTTTGGGATTCGAGCGGCTGTGGCCTTGGCAGGAGACTTCGTCCTGCATCCCGACGAGATCATGCAGTACCTCGAGCCGGCGCATCGGCTTGCATTCGGAAACGGGGTGATCTACTGGGAGTACTTCTACGGAGCCCGCTCGTGGCTGGTGCCCGGGGCAATCGCCGGCGCGCTGAAGCTGTTTGAATTGGCCGGAGCGGCCCAGCCGGCATGGTACGTCGCGGGCGTCAAGCTGGGATTCTGCGTGGTTTCGCTGGCCATACCTGCGGGCATGTACTTCTTTGCGCGGAGACATTTCTGCGAACGGTCCGCGAGAGTGGCGCTCGTGGCTGGCGCGTTCTGGTACGAACTGGCCGGTTTCGCCCACAAGCCTATGACAGAGTTCGTGGCAACGGCACTGCTGCTGGCATTGCTCGCCTTGGTGGCGCGTCAGTCCGCGCAGGATGCCTGGACGGTGCCGTGTTCTGCCTTTCTGGCCGTGTTCGCTTCCGCGGTCCGCTTCCAATACGCACCGGTGGCACTGGGACTGCTCGCAGTGCTGTTCGTGCGCACGAAGAAGCGGATGCAGCTCGTCATCGCCGCCACTGCCTTCATGCTGGCCATCGGCGTGTTCGATGCGGTCACGTGGGACGGCGGCCTGTTCCACTCCTACGTCACGAACATTCGGTTCAATCTTGTACTCGGTGAGATGCGCACCGGCGAGAGCCCACCGTATCAGTATCTCAAGTGGCTGCTGGTGGCCGGAGGCGGACTCAGCGCGCTTGCGGCGGGAGCCGCCGTCTTCCGCCCACGGCGCTACGGGTTCCTGCTGGCGCTGATCGCCCTGGTCTTGGCAATGCATTCCCTCCAGGCGCACAAGGAGTACCGATTCGTGTTCACCGCGATTCCAATCTGGCTCCTGATCGCATCGGACATCTGGGCTCGATTCGCGAGGGTTTCCAGCGGCGTGGGGACGCTGGCTGCATCCGTCTTTGCCGCAGTCTCGTTTGCGGGGCTCGCGAATGCGCTTCCCGGTCAAGGCAACGTATACAAGGCCTGGTCCAACGAGAGCGGCGCTGTTGTATTCGTGGCGGAGCAGGACCCGATATTTGCCGCGTACCGATATCTTGCCGTTGCGCCGGGAGTCAAGGGGGTCTGGCAGGTGGACCGCCCCTACTTCGGTCTTCCCGGCTACTATTACATGCATCATGACGTCCCGCTCTACGACCAGGGGACGGGCCGAGCCATCGCCACCGATGTGGAATCGATTCGCGCATCGGTCAGCCACATCGTCACGGGCGACCCGGCCACCGTCATTCCCGGCTACATGGTCGAATGGGAATTCGGTGGCATCCGGATTCTCCGGCGCGAAGAAGACAGCGTTGATGTCCGGAACTGGGAAGCACGGACTCCCACGATTGTCGGGGACCTTCAAAGGCGGATCATGGACCAGATTGCGTCGAGTCCTAAATCACCGCCGGTGAACGCAGGCATTCGATTCGTCGGGAGCCATGGAACGGAAGGAGATCCCCGTTGACGGCGAGCAGGTCGCGGAGGGCGCGGTGCAATGCGGTTGGAAGCATTGCCGGGAAATGCGATGTCGTCCACGGGCCGGCTGGTGAGGCCCTCGGCGCTGACCATAATCGTGCGGAATCGCCGATCACCGAGTAGGAATCACTTTTGCTCCGCCGAAGTTCTCCCTTCGGCAAAGTGAGCCGAGGACGATCTGGTAGCGCATAACCTTCGCACAATGCGGCAGGATCTGGGTACGCTGTCTCAGGTCATCGTGACCCGTTCTTGGATCGCTGCCACCGCGGCTTGCGCCGCTAGGGCGGCCCCTTCTTGCCAACCGGGCAAGGCGCTCAATTGATCACCGGCGAAATAGATCCTTCCATCGGGGCCTCTGAGCCGTCCCGGCGGCTCGTAGCTCTCCGGCCAGCCCCCCCGCTGGAATGGGACCTTGGACCAGGCGCGGCTCACGCCCGACTCCATCTCGTCGCCATAGCCAGTGTGGATATGCTCGCCCTCGGCGATGGCAGATTGCAAGCGTTCGAATGGCGTCATGCCTGAGTAGCGCATCCCGGGCTCGGAATCCCAGATATAGGCCCCTAGGACGATCCCCTTTTCACGATGATAGCCGTATGCGGGATACCAGATCTGCGTAATGTCCTGGTCAGTCCACGAAATGCCTCCATAGATGGCATGGTCTTCCTCCCAGAAACGCCGCTGAGCCTGGAATCCGATCTTGACCGCGTTTGTGAACTCGATCGACTCGATCGCCCTCTGCGCTCTCCGCGAGAAATTATTGGGGATGCCCCTCAGGACCGGAGCCGGAATGGTGCAGATTGCGAAGTCCGCCTCCAAGGATCGTATGCTGCCGTTCCAAGTCCCGTACTGGATACGAACGCCGTCAGTCGTACTCTCGATGTCGCTCGGGCTCCGGTACACGATACGAACGCCGTCAGCCGTATTCTGAATCTCCTCTACGATGGTCCGATACACGATGAGAGGCTCCACACGCTCTTTGAAGGCAGCCACAATGGCGTCCATTCCGCCGATGGGCTGCAACAAGGTGGGGTTCTGATCGAGGAACTGGCTGAAATGGAGCTTGTATCTCCAGAAGTCCGACCTGAGCAGTTGACTTAGATCGAGGGGGTCGTTCACCGCTCCCGGCACCAGGCCGGCATGGACATGAGGTCCCACATAACCGCCGCGGCTTGAGCCCACGTAGAGATCATCCGGATCCAAGCCACCATAGCTCCGGAGCATTTCAAGGATCAGTTCCTTGTCCTCGCCGGTCAGCTCACTGTCCAGGGCGTTGCGGTTCACCGCCTTGGCCAGGAGTTCGGCAATATACCCCCGGCTATCCGTCATCACCTGCCGGGCTACGACCGGCCCGTCGAAACGATCCTGGTTGTGGAAGAAAGCCGCCCGGTTGTCGTTGGTAAAGACCTCAAGGTCGACTCCGAATTCCCGGCAATACCCGAGTATGGTCGTGTGGTGGTAGGGGATGCGCGCTGGACCAAGGTTCACGTAGAGATGGTCTTCGGCATCGAAGTCAACCCATTGCCGGCTGTCCTCCTCCTCGATCACGTCTCCGCTCCGGGCCGTGAGGTTGCGTCCTCCGGCGCGGCCGGTGGCCTCCAAGACCGTGCAGTCGTAACCCGCCTTCGACAATTCGTAGGCGGCAACCAAACCGGAGACCCCGGCTCCCAGGATGACGACTCTCGTCCCGTAGCCCGGCGCCGGTGTCAACTGGAACTGGGTCGTCCCGGCCGCAACGGGACTCGCCATGCCCAGCGCGTCCATGCTCCGGTACATGGCGGCAACCCCGGAGACGGCGCCGATGGATTGCAGGAATTGGCGTTTGGTCATTTTCGGTTGCACGGCCTTACCTCCGTCGAGAATCTGATGGGCAATGTGGACGTGACTACACAAGGGGAAGGAAGAGAGGCCACCGGACCCAACGCCGGACCGGTGCTCCAAGAACCTCGATTAATCGGACATCGATCAAGTCGAACTCTGCCAGTTCTAAACCCGATACTCTCTTGAAGTGCCACCATGGCAAGCCTCTCTTCCAAATCAAAGATCCAGGGGGGCGGCGATGAAGAAGCAAGTAAATCGCCCCCCGGACATCGCACCGGGCCGAGGGGGAGTGACTGCGACTGACCCCGATCCCATTGGGTGCGATTACTTGGCATCCGGATCCATAATCTTGAGAACAGACCGCACCCCGATGGCGATCACCTTTAGGCAAGCCACTAGGGGAGCCATATAGGGAACGTCAGGACAAGGCCGATGGTTCCGTAGTCCTTGTCCGTCAGGGACTTCATTTACTCAGCGTCCTTCTCGGGTTCCTCCGCGACCGACAGGAGCGAGTACGCTAGCGCTCGGGCCTGAGTTCGTGAAAGATTCGCCCACCTGGGCGATCCGGCCCGGTATCCGATTCGATTCTGACTTTGCAGACCGAGCCGAAGCTCGATCGGGTTTTGCGGGTCATCGCTGGACCCGACGCGCACCGGACCCACGACAGTTATGGTGTTAATCTGGATCGGAGTGCTCTTGCTCATCTTCCGTTTCTCTGGGGTAGCCGGACTTTCAACGGTTGTCCCTTCGTTGGTTCCTGGCCTTGGCCCGAATGTACCGGCTGCCGCGGTCAAGACTCTGGTGGTAACGTCTCAGACGCTCCTCGTCGGTCAATGCGGCTTCGACACGCTTGTTGATGGTTCTGTACACAGTCCAGAGAAACACCGGCAATACGACGCCGGCGAGGTAGCGCGACTCGAAGGATCGGTCAATGATGGACCAGCAGACCCAGAGCCACCACGGGAGAAAAGTGGCCCAAGCGAGAGCTTTCAGCAGGTAAGAAACAAACGCCATATCTCAGTGGTGGCGGGCGCCGGCGGAAGAATTCGGGTCTGGTGTCGGGACTGAGTAACTGACGAGAGAGCCAGACTCCAACCCTACACGCCCACTTCATTAGCACGGCGAGTCGTGCAGTCTCGTGTAGTTATGTCTATAAGCCCGCATAATTTGATCCTGCACAAGTCATCCATTTTCAGGAATCGTCCGGCACTAGACTGAACTTCCAGAATGGAATCGACGTAATTCACTGATTATAAATCAGATAGGTC
>JAPPLF010000055.1 GCA_028874215.1 Acidobacteriota bacterium | reverse complement strand
GGAAAGAGTCTACATGAATGAAGCGGGGGTGTCAAGCATTAGATATAATTCCCTTGATTTTCCGGGCGTCGGCGTGGCCGGCGTGGGAGCCAGCCAGCCGCTCCGCGACGCCATCATCCCGGTACGCCGCCAAGCCGGCGGGGTCAACACGGGAGCGGCCCTCCGCAACCTGAGCGAGTCCGAACTGGAGTTGAACTGCCGGTTGATGATGGGTGGCGAGATGATCGAAATGAAGCCGGTGACTCTGCCGGCCAATGGTCAGGACGCCATGTTCATCGATGAATTGTTCGACCACGACACGTCGGACTTCACTGGTTCGGTCCGTTGTACGGCGTCGGCAGGACAGCAGGATTTCACCGGCGTGGCCGTAGAGATGGACGTCACGAACGGCGTCTTCACCACGCTGCCGGTGGTGCCGGTGGACAGATAGACTGGCTCGCGTCTCGTACATCGACAATCCCAAGCCTCCCGTTGGGCGCACCGAGCCGTTAGAAGCCGGTGCCGAAGTCGCGGGTGATGCGCACGCATTCGGAAGCCGTGTGCGGGCACAGCGCAAGCCCGAGGACGAACCCCGAGTTGACGTCGGAACCAGCTCCAGACTTCGGAAAGCCGCCCTCCGCCGGTCAAGAAAGTTTGTCGACCTTGAGCGACCCATCGCCTCCTGGGCACAACCCGGTGTCCATCGTCGTGCCGACGTTTCGGGAGGCCGCCAATATCCCGACCCTGGTCCGCCGGGTATCCGCCGCTTTGTCCCATTGGCCCGCCGAGTGGGAGTTGATCCTGGTCGATGACGACTCGAACGACGGCAGCGAGGCGATCGTCGCCGAGTGGGGACGCCGCTTGCCGGTGCGGATGGTGACCCGCCGCGGTGCGACCCGGGACTTGTCCCTCTCGGTTCTCGAAGGCATGCGGCTCGCGCGCTTCGACCGGCTGGTGGTCATGGACGCCGACCTGTCCCATCCGCCGGAACAGATCATCGACCTGCTGGCCGCCCTCGACGCCGATTGCGACATGGTCGTCGGCAGCCGCTACGCGCCTGAAGCGAGGATGGACCCGGCCTGGAGCGGCGCCCGCGCGCTCCTGTCCCGGGCCGGCACACTGATGGCGTGTCCGCTCGCCGATTGCCGCGACCCCCTGTCCGGCTTCTTCGCCACCGATCGCCGGGTCCTGCCCGATCTGGAGGATCTCCATCCCGTCGGCTATAAGATTGCCCTTGAGCTGATGGCCCGGGGGCGGCTTCGTGTCCGGGAAGTCCCGATCCGATTCGGCGCCCGCCACCGGGGAAAGAGCAAGTTGAACTGGCGGACTCCCTTCAACTATCTGCGGCACCTGTCCCGGCTCTACGGCTACCGTGTCCACGACAGGGTGCGGCGGACATTCTCGGACAGACCCCCGCGCTCTGCGTCGTGAGCGCTGCGGAGACGGTGGCCGCTGGCCCTCGACGCGCCGTCGCAGTCATCGCCGGCAATTGAGACATGCCCGAGAGGAAGCGAATGGCACTCTCCGCCAACGGTGGCCGCTCTGCCGGCTGGTTGATCGCCCATGCCCTGGTTCTCGGCCTCCTGGTCGTCGCCAGCTATCTGCCGGCGCTTGAAGCCGGATTCGTCTGGGACGATACGATCTTCGCCGATGAGCCGGTGGTGCACGCTTGGTCCGGACTGTGGAACATCTGGGTCTCGCCGGCCGACATCAAGAAGGAAGGTCACTACTGGCCCGTCGTCTACACCAGTTTCTGGCTGGAGCACAAGCTGTGGGGGGTGAATCCGCTCGGCTATCACGCCGTCAATCTACTTTTGCACATCGCCAACGTCCTGCTGATCTGGCGGATCCTCGGGCGCATGGCCGTGCCCGGCGCCTGGGTCGTCGCGGCCGTGTTTGCCGTCCACCCTCTGCATGTCGAGTCGGTCGCCTGGGTCATCGAGCGCAAGGATCTGCTCTCCGCGATGTTCTACCTGACGGCGGCGCTGACCTGGATCCGGTACGTGGAGGCGCCGAAGCCCTCCCGCTACCTGCTGGTGCTCGGCCTGTTCACAGCCGGACTGTTGTCCAAGTCCATCGTGGTCACGCTGCCGGTGTCGCTCTTGATCTGGCACTGGTGGCGATCAGGCCGGGTGACGCGAACCGACTTGCTCCGTGTGGCGCCGCTTTTCGCGCTGGCGGCGGCCATAACGGCCCTGGACCTGTCGTTCTATACCTCTCGGGAGCCCCTGGCGCTGGGCTACTCGTTCGTCGACCGGATCCTGATTGCGGCGCGGGCGCTGTGGTTCTACGTGGGCAAGCTGCTGTGGCCCACCGGTCTGGCCATTATCTATCCGCTTTGGAAGATCGATCCCGTGGATCCGGTTGCCTGGATCTATGTCCTGGCTGCCGCCGCCCTGCCGGCTTTGCTCTGGATCGGCCGGGATCGGCTGGGGCGGGGACCCCTGGCCGGCGCCCTCTTCTATGCCGTGACGCTGTCACCGGTGCTCGGTTTCGTCGACTACGGCTACATGCAGTTCTCTCTGGTCGCGGACCGGTTCCAATACTTGGCCGGCCTCGGCGTCCTGGCGGTGCTCCTCGGAGCCGCCACACTCGCCGTCAGCCGGCTACCGTCTGCGTTGAGAACGGGCGCAGGCGGCGTGCTCGTCGTCATGCTCGCGGTGCTGGGCACCCTCACCTGGCGCCAGACGGGCATCTACCGTGACCCGGTCGCCTTTTTCAGCCACATCGTCGCACTCAATCCGGAGTCGCGGGACGCCCACCTCAACCTGATGGGTCCCCTTTCGGACGCCGGCCGTCACGAGGAGGCGCTGGCCGCCGGCCGCATCGGCGCGGCACAGCGTCCCGGAAGTGCGGACATCCATTCCAATCTGGGCCGGGTGCTCACCCGTCTGGATCGCCTCGACGAGGCCGAATCGGCGCTTCGCACGGCCCTGGGCATCGAACCCCGGCATCTCAACGCCAACCAGAACCTCGGGGAAGTGCTGCGGAGACAAGGCCGGTACGCCGAGGCCATCGAGACCTACCACCGCGTGCTGGAAATCGACGACAGACTCGTTTACGGGAATGGCGGACTCGGCATTGCGCTGTTCCATTCGGGACGCTACACGGAAGCGATTGCGCCTCTCGAGAAAGCGCTTGAATTGGCGCCTGACGCCCATTTCACGGGTGAACTCGCCATGTACGCGGGGCGTGCAGCGCTCCGGTTGGATCGGCTCGACGCCGCGAGCGCGCATCTGCGGCGTGCCGCGGCGTCGATGCCGGATCCTGCGGAAGCCCTGGTGGAACTGTCCAATGTCAGGTTCGCGCAGGGCCGGGCCGACGAAGCCTTGGATCACCTGCGCCGGGCGCGGGAGTTGCGGCCGAACGACCCCGCGACGCTCGTCAACGCGGGTGAGGCGCTGAGGAAGGGGGAACGGAGCACGGAGGCGATCGCGTTGTACCGCGAAGCGCTGCGGATCGATGCAGACTTCGTGCCCGCCCAAGTTGGCCTGGGTGCGGCGCTGTTCAACCTGGAACGCTACGAAGAAGCACTGGAATCCTTGACCCGCGCCATGCAGCAGGAAACGGATCCGGAAACAGCGGCGACGGCACACTACCTGTCCGCCCGGACCCTGTTGGAACTGGATCGGAAGGACGAGGCGGCGGCGCAATTCGAACGCGCTCTGAAACGGGATCCGAACCACGCGAAAACCCTGGACTACCTGGCCCATTTGAGGTTCGGACAGAAGCAGTACGAGGCCGCCCTGGACCTGTATCGAACCCAGGCGACGCTGAAACCGGGCAGCGCCACCGTCCATGCCAACATCGGCGTGACGCTCTACTTCCTGGGACGTCATGCCGAAGCGCTGGAGAGCATGGAACAGGTGCTGCGGCTCGACCCGGACCACCAGATGGCCCGGAAAATGGTCGCTCAACTTCGCAAGGGGAACCGGTAAGCGGTCCCGCCTATTCTTGCCGCTGGTTTCCGTCCGTGCTGACGGCAGGCGACGGGTCCGATTTCCGACTCGGGATCACCGGCAAAGTGACGTGGGAGGGAGATTCGGCGTCATGAAAGACCTTCTGCCGGGCCACTTCTGAACGGGTCTCCAGACCGATATTGTCGGCGCCCGTGTTCAAATTTCGCAGGTAGTAGGGGAAGTAACTGCTGGAGATCTCGACGCGGATGCGGTGCCCCTTCTTGAACACGTTCCCGGTCGACCTCCAGAACTCGATCGTATATTCGTAGACCTTGCCGGGCTCGATCTCGCTCAGACGCTCCGGATTGAACGCCCCTCCCCGTTGCGGGTCCCGATGCCGCGCCCGGATCACCCCGTCACACAGGAGGGCGGCATACCCATCGGGATGGACGTCGATCAGGCGTACCATCCAATCGGTATCCCGCGCCGAGGTGGCCGCATAGAGTTTCGCCTTGACCGGCCCCGTCACTTCCATGTCTTCGCCCAGCGGCGATGTCGTATAGACCAGCACGTCATCCCGGATCGCCGGGATACGCGCATCCACCGCTCCATCGATATGGCCATTCGTAAAAGGGGCGCTGGGCGTGGGATCGGACGGATCGTAGACATAGGCATCCCATGCTTCCTCACCCGGCGGTGTGGTGTTCAACACCCCGTCACCCTTCAGCGAATTTGCCTTCCCTTGACTGTGCAGGTAGTACTTCGTCCATTTCGTTTGAGGCAGCGGCCAATCCGGTTCCGCGTACCAGCGGTTGGGGCCCATGACGAAGACATGGACGGGAGGCCCATCGGTCACTCCGTTGTCGATCCCCTTCAGGAAATGGTCGAACCACCGGCAGATCATTCCGTTCAGGTCGATCTCGGCGTCGGGACCGTAGTCGAATCCCGCGACCACCCGCTGGTTGATGGAGTGTTGCCAGGGTCCGATCACAAGAGATGGACGTCGGGATTCCGGAGTCGCTCCGTACTGCTTCATCCCCTGGTAGTTCATGGGCGAGCCGGGATAATTCGCATCGAACCACCCCGTGATGTTCAGGGCCGGCACCGTCATCTTCGAATAGTTTTCTTTGCCCTGGTAGGAAATCTTCTTCCAGTATTCACCCGTCGAGAGGTTTTGCCGGATCCAGGTCCCGAACCAGGGCGCATCCAGCGCTCCCTTCACTTTCGGAAGGTCGATATAGGGCAGACGCATGTATTCTTCGTGCCGATTGTTTGAAAAGCCGCCGTAGGGCCCCTCGCCGATCACCTGTATGGTGCGGCCGGCCATCATTCCCGCGCCCCAATCCATGGCCCAGCTCACCAGGATGCCGTTCTGGTACGGAGCGTTGAAGAACTGGTCCGGAGGAGCCACCTCGGGCGCGATCGCCTTCAAGGAAGGAGGCGCCTGGCTGGCAGTCCACCACTGGGTCCAACCCAGATAAGAGCCCCCGGTCATGCCGACATTGCCGTTGGACCAGGATTGGCGCGCCAGCCACTCGACGAGGTCGTAGCCGTCCGTCTTGTGCTTCGCGTCGAAGATGTCCGTTTCCCCTTCCGAATCGTATCGGCCGCGCAAGTCGGAAACGGCGTAGACGTAACCGCGCCGGGCGAACCACTTGGCTCGATCCGTTCCAAACCCGGGTGTTCCACCGAGATTGCTGTAACCCGTGTGAGTCAGGATCACGGGAAATCTTCCCGGAGCGTCGGGCCGGTAGAGGTCCACGGAAATCCTGACCCCGTCTCTCATGGGCACCATGTTCCCCAGCACGACCTTGGTTTCGTACTCCGGCTCGGAATAGTGCCCCGAATCCGGTTTCTGGTGCCCTGCCAGGGCCGGAAGGCCAAGCCCCACCAGGGACAGGGTCGATACAATCCTTTGCCCGCGTCCCATCACTTCTCCTTTTGGCGCCTTCTTCTTGGGTGGGTATGGGCTGCCGGGAGAGGGGGCATTCCTGTCCCCTTCTTCTGTTCCCCACTTCATCGGCGACTGAAACGGCCCCGATCACCCCAGCGATCGGATTTCCTCGATGAGGGGCCAGAAGTTCAACTGGTCCACGGCATGGCCGCGGTACATTCCCACTGATTCGGCTCCGTTGGCCAGGGCGGTCCGGGCGGCCCCCATCATCAGTTTCGGATCCTGAAAACTTCCGACGTGGTAGCAGGACAACTCCACGATCAGCGGACAGCGTCCCTGGATCAATTCCGCAAGCTGGCTCGTATGGCGCTCCACCCGGTGCACGTCCGAAGTGGTCCGAAACCAGAGGGTGAGTTCGTCCATCAGCGACTCGTCGAGCCAGGCGCGGAGATCCTGGAAGGCGCCCAGGTAGCGGTCTCCGTGCGGCC
Source organism: Acidobacteriota bacterium (assembly GCA_028874215.1). Classification (NCBI taxonomy): domain Bacteria; kingdom Pseudomonadati; phylum Acidobacteriota; species Acidobacteriota bacterium. Next base: position 34,420 of record JAPPLF010000055.1, on the reverse strand, counting down.
CCTCCAGGTCCTGGGCAATGACGGCTATGGAGAGGGGAGCTTCAGGGCGGCGCTCCTTCAACCGGCGGCGCAGAGCCCGAAGGGTTTCGGTGACGAAGCCGGCCCGGAAGCGGAGCCAGTCCGGGTCATGGTTCGGGAGTTCCGAGGGGCTCTTGCCGTACCGCTTGCGGTACTCCTCCACCATGGGGGGTTCGTAGCCGTGGATCGCCGCGCCGTGGCGGTCCCGGAACTCGCTCACGAACTCCACCTGGATGCCGTGGCCGCCCGATTCCTCCACGATGTTCATATACCGGTCGACCATGTAGGACCGGACCTCGGGCACGGCCAAGCTCATGGAGAGCCGGCTCCCCACCTTGAGTTCCCGGTCCCCTTCCAGATCCAGCGCCCACCAGTCGGGATGCTTCTCGGCAAAGGGGCTGACGCTCAGGACGGCCCGGGGGCTGTTCCAGATGGGACGATGGCGATCAAGCTTTTCCTTGAGCTTGGCGGAACCGTAAGGAAGACCGATGTAGTTGAGAGACCAGTTGGCCCGCATCCGCCTCGCGCCATGGCTGTTGAACGCCATGTAGGGATGCATCACGATCCCCTTTTCCGCCGCCGCCTGGGCCAGGATCGGGGATCCGCGGGTCGGAATCAGATGGGTCACGCCATGGCGGGCGCACTTTTCGACGAAGTCGATGACGGCCGCCTCGTCGGAAGGCTGAGTTGGACTGATCAGTCCGCCCGGAGCGCACCAGAGTGAAAATCTGCGTTCGCCCGAACTTTTCGCCGCCGAAGCCGAAACCGCCTTCGCCGCCGTGGACGGAGCCGCGGCGACGGCTCCGCAGGCCAAACTCCTCTCCAGGAAACGGCGGCGGCTCAGATGGGATGCGGACGGTTCGGACATGGGCTACTTCAAGAGGGCGGCGACCTCCTCCTTGTTCCCCTCTTGAGCCAGCGTCCGGGCCGTCTTCCCGTCCTCGTTCCTGGCCCTGGCGTCGGCTCCGGCTTCCAGCAGCACCTTGACCGCATCGGCATGCCCGTTGACCGCCGCGTACATGAGTCCGGTCCAACCCTGCTTGTCCTGCACGTTGACGTCGGCTCCCGACTCGGCCAGGGCCTTCACGGTTTCGGTGTGTCCACCCTCGGCGGCCCACACCACCGAGGTCTTTCCGTCCGGATCCGTTCCCTCGGCGTCGACTCCTTCTTCCAGCAGGGCGTTGACACTCTCCGTGTCACCCAGTTTGGCCGCCAGCAGGACGGAAGGAGATCCGTCGCTGGTCATGGCATAGGCGTCCGCGCCGTGGCTCAGCAGTGCTCGCGCCGTTGCTCCGTGCCCGGCCCCGAGGGACATGATCAGCGCGGTTCCGCCGCTCTGATCCGCCACGTCCAGATTGGCCCCCTTCTCCGCCAGCGCTCCGATGACCTCGTCGTGGCCCCGAGCCGCGGCCCAGAGCACGGCCGTCCGCTTCCGGTTGTCCTGCGCCTCCACATCGGCGCCGGCCTCCAGCAGGACCCGGACCGTCCCGGCCTGACCGCTCGCCGCGGCGGCCATCAAGGGTGTCCGCTGTTCGGAATCGCGGATTTCGATGTCGGCGCTGCCACCGATCAACGACTGGACCACGGCGTCGTGGCCGTGACCGGCGGCCAGGATGAGGGCGAGCTGTCCTTCCTGTCCCTCCTCCTCGCTGGCGACATTGGCGTCGGCGCCTTGTGCCAGGAGTTCCTTGACGGCGGCGTCATCCCCATTCCCCGCGGCATCGATCAGCTCCTCGTTGATGTTCCCGCCACAACTGCAGAGCAGAAGAAGAGAGGGGGCCAGCAACGTCACGAATCCCCGAAAATTCAGCATCATGGATCTCCTTTCTGAGTTGCGGGACGCGGACCGAGCAGTCACAGAATCCGCCGCAGGAACGGCCCTCCACCGCCCTCCGGGGTGTGCGGTCCAGCGAGCCCTCTCCGAATTGTGTCGGAGTTGCGGGCATGATAACACAGGGCTCGGGAATTTTTCGGGGTGGAGGCGAAGGGATTGAAGAACGGAAAAAGGCGCAACTTGCGCAGCCGCGAGTGGTTCGACACCCCCGCACTGTACGGGTGGACCCGGCAGGCCGCCCTGCAGGGACTGGGCCTCGACCCCGGCGTGTACCGGGACCGTCCCCTCATCGGCATCTGCAACACCTGGAGCGAGTTGACCCATTGCAATGCCCACCTGCGCACCCTCGCCCAGCGGGTCAAGGAAGGGGTCTGGCAGGCGGGCGGAGTGCCCTTCGAATTTCCCGTCATCTCGTTGGGCGAGTTCAACATGCGGCCCACCGCCATGCTCTTCCGCAACCTCCTGAGCATGGACGTGGAGGAATGCATCCGGGCCAATCCTCTGGACGGCGTGGTCCTGCTGGGAGGATGCGACAAGACCACGCCGGGACTGCTCATGGGAGCCGTGAGCGCGGACCTGCCGGCGATCCTGGTGACGGGCGGGCCACAGCTCACCGCCCACTGGCGGGGCCAGGAGCTGGGATCGTGCACCGATTGCAGGCGCTTCGAGGCCGAACTGAGAGCCGGGAGAATCAAGCAGGAAGACTGGCTGGATCTCCAGGGCGCCATGATCCGGAGTCCGGGGCACTGCATGACCATGGGCACGGCTTCCACCCTGGCCACATTGGCCGAAGCCCTGGGATTGGCGTTGCCCGGGAACGCCGCCTACCCGGCGGCCGATTCCCGCCGGACCCGGCTGGCGCACCGCGCCGGACGCCGGATCGTGGACTTGGCGGAACGGGATCTGAAACCGTCCCGGCTGCTGAGCGCCGCGTCGTTCGACAACGCCATCCACACGCTGCACGCCATCGGCGGATCCACGAACGCCATCGTTCATCTTCTGGCCGTGGCCGGACGCGCCGGCATCCCGCTGTCGCTCAAGAGGTTCGACGAACTGTCTCAGACGACACCGGTGCTCCTGGATCTGAAGCCGGCGGGGCGTTTCCTGATGGAGGACTTCGCCTACGCGGGAGGGGCGGCGGCGCTTTTGAATGAGATCGCGCCTCTGCTGGACCTGGACCAGCCCACGGTCACCGGAAAGAGCCTGGGCGAAAACCTTCAGGGAGCCCGCAACGACAATTCGGAAGTGATCCGTCCCCTGGACCGCCCGCTGGAACCTGCCGGCGGCCTGGCCGTCCTCTACGGGTCGCTGGCTCCGGACGGATGCATCATCAAGCACAGCGCCGCCGCGCCCGGACTGCTGCGCCATGAGGGCCGGGCGATCGTTTTCGACGATCACCACGAACTGCTGGAGCGCATCGACGATCCGGATTTGGAAGTCGGTCCCGAGGACGTGCTGGTGCTTCGAGGCGCCGGGCCTCTCGGCGGTCCCGGCATGCCCGAATGGGGACTGCTGCCGATCCCCCGAAAACTGCTCCGTTCAGGCGTTCGGGACATGGTCCGGATCAGCGACGCACGCATCAGCGGCACGGCTCGGGGAACGGTGGTGGTCCACGTCTGCCCCGAGAGCGAAGCGGGAGGACCGCTGGCCGCGGTCCGCACGGGCGATCCCATCCGGCTCGACGTTCCGGCCCGGCGATTAGACCTCCTGGTCGAGCCCCGGGAGATCAAGCGCCGGCTTGCGGGCTTCCGTCGCCGAGTCCGGCCCGAATCAAGAGGCTACCGCCGACTCTACTTCGAACGCGTCCTGCAGGCGGACCAGGGATGCGATTTCGACTTCCTGCGATGAGCCACGCCATCCCTGCCGCCGAAGGAGCGACGGCGTTCCTACCGCCATAGGAGCGGCGGTATTCCTACCGCCGACAGGGGGTCAGGGGGGACAGGAAAGTCCCCCCTCCTATCACTCGGCCCGAAGGCACCAGCGGACGGCGTTCTTCATCAAGCGCTGGTACATGGGGTGAAACAGCGGTTCGGCCGGATGGCCGCCGGCCAGGTGGCAGACTCTGCCCTTCCCGGCCTCGCGGACCCAGCCGGCGGGGACCGCGATTCCGTTGTCCATCCGGCTCTCCAGGATCATGTGGACCTGGCTCTCGTCGTAGATGACCGGCGAGTGCTGCTCGTCGGCGGTCGTGTAGTCGCTGACGCCCTCCGTGATGGGATGATCCGGGTCCACCACCTCGACGCGGAAGCGCTCATAGGGTCCGTGCCCGATGTAACGTCCTCCCACCAGCTTCAAGTAGGGTCCGGCGGGAGGATAGAGCCCCAGCGAGTTGTGGAGATTCAGGAAGGAGCCGCCCTTCTCCACGAAATCCACCACCGCCCGCTCCTGTTCCAGGGTCACCCAGGTCTTGATCTCCCCATGCAGGGGATCCACCAGAACCCGCAACGGCTCCCGGCCCTCCCCTTTGCGCTCCACCTGGCGGCCGTCCCGCAGAATGACCAGCAACTGGACCCGGGACAGGTTTTCCGCCGACAGGGCGTTCACGTCCACCGTGAAGTGGGGAGTCACGCCGGTGGCCTGGAATACCATTGCCAACGCCTTCCGGATCGGCGCCGGTGGATGGGGACTGTCCCCGATCAGGACCAGCGCATGGGGACCGGAGTCGCCGGGCCGGGGCGGACGACCGTGGAAGGGAGCATTGGGGACCGTGAGCTCCCGATAGACATGGGCGATCTGTGGGTCTCTGGGGCGCGAATGGGTGGTCCAATACTGGAGCCCGTCGGGAATCCGGACATACTTCTGGACCTCGGCCAGGGAGTATCCAATGGCGATCCCGTAGGCGACCTCGTCCCGGAGCTCCGCCAGCAGGTCGCGGAGACGCCCCAGCATGTTGGTCCCGGTCCAGGAACCGAAGCCCGGTACGACCTCTCGCGCGCCCAGGTCATGGAGGCGGTCCAGAACCTCGATCCAGGCCGCGGTGTCCTTCCCATCCGGATGGAACCGGATGCCGTTCATGACCAGGGGGCCGCCGAAAAGGACTTTTTCCTTCCGCAGATAGAGAGCTCCGGCTCCCTCGTCCCAGACTCCGTCCAGCGGCAGGAACCGGATCGACCGGGCGGAGTCTCCAACGAAGCCCGGACTCGACAGGGCCGTCACCATGGACGGATCCAGATCCGGCATCTTGCCCAACAAACGCTGGCGAATCTTGGGAGAGGTGACGATCTGCTTGACGCCTCCCTTGATCAGCGCGCCGACCAGAGGAGCGATCGCGTCCGGTCCCATGGGTTCGGGAGAGCGGTACCAGCGCTTTTCCACCGGTTCGTAGGCCGAATAGGTCGCCCAGGACGAATCCTCCCAGATGTGGGTCAATACCAGAAGCCGCGCGGGCCGCTTTCCTTGAGCCGTGACCCGGTCCAGATAGGCCTCAACGGATCGGCCTCTGGGCAGGTCGACCAACAGGGTCTCCCCGTCCAACTCCACCCATCCGCAGTTGGCGCTGGCGAATTGGTGGGAGAACCCGGCGGCGTGAACCCCCGGAGCCAGTTCCTCATGATGAGGGAGGAGCTGTGGTTGCGGCTCGGCTGTCATCGATCCCGTGGAGAGTAGCAGAATCAACAACCATCCAAACGATCCGAGCCTCGACGTATGCGGGATGGCTCCCAATGCGCCGGGTCCGGTGAAACGAGCTATCGAATCGGCCCCCACCTGATATGACATGTCGATCCTCCTGACGGACAGGATGCGGCTATTTACCGGCCCCGAGGCCCGGACCCGGCGTCAGTCTACTATGAGTCCGAGACTGCCGCATAAGCCGTGCCCGCGCACGGCGAGCGCCGCATCCCGCATCAAGGGACCAGCACCGCGGCTCCATCCAGCTCGCCCTGCGCCAAACGGCGGAGGGCTTCGTTGGCCTCGGCGAGAGCAAACGTCTCGGTCTCGGTGCGCACCGGCACCCGCGGGGCCACCTCCAGGAACTCCGCTGCGTCCTTCCGGGTCAAATTGGCCACCGAACAGAGCCGGCGTTCCTCCCACAACAGGCGGTAGGGAAACGACGGAATGTCGCTCATGTGGATTCCGCCCAGGACCACGATTCCACCCTTGTCCACGGCTTCGAGAGCCAGCGGCACCAGCGGACCCACCGGGGCGAAGATGATGGCGGCATCCAGCGGTTCAGGGGGCATCCGTTGCGAACCCCCGGCCCAGACCGCCCCCAGGGACACGGCGAAATCCTGTGCCGTCCCATCGCCGGGACGGGTGAAGGCGTAGACGCTTCTGCCCTGGTGCCGGGCCACCTGGGCGACGATATGGGCGGCCGCGCCGAACCCGTAGAGGCCCAGACGCCGTCCCGGGCCGGCCATGACCAACGACCGGTAGCCGATGAGGCCGGCACACAGGAGGGGGGCCGCCTCGATGTCCGAGTACTCCGGCGGCAACGAAAAGCAGTAGCGCTCGTGGGCCACGACCTCTTCGGCGTAGCCTCCGTTCAATGTATACCCGGTGAACCGGGCCCGTTCGCAGAGATTCTCCCGGTCCGAACGGCAGTAGCCGCACTGCCCGCAGGTCCATCCCAGCCAGGGGATTCCGACCCGGTCCCCGACGGAGTGCCGCCGCACTGCGGGACCCAACTCGGCCACTTCTCCCACGATTTCATGCCCGGGGATGATGGGCAGCTTGGTGCCGGTCAGATCTCCGTCCACCACGTGCAGGTCCGTGCGGCACACGGCGCAGGCCCGCACCCGGACGCGCACCTGCCCCGGTCCCGGGTGCAGGGGCGGCAGGTCCACCGGCTCCAGGCTCGTCCCCGGCCGCCTCAGGATCATGGCCCGCATGTCAATTCCCCCGCCGCGATACCTCTTCAGTCCCTCGAACAAGGTCCGAGAGACGAAAGAGAAAGGACTCCAATTCGACCGGGTTTTGAAGCTGATAGTGGGCCGCGGTGGCCGATCCGGCCCCGCCCACGACGAGGGTCAGCCCCTCTGCGCTCAGCGCATGAAAGGCCGTCTCGTCGGCCGGGTGCGTCCCCGCGTAAAGGGGGATCCGTCCGGTTCCGGACGGCGCCAACTCGGCCGCGATCCGCGTGGCCGCCCTTCCCCGATCCCATTCCAAACGGGGCCGCACCAGCAGACCATCCCGGTCACGGATCTTCTGCAGGCGAGGATATCCCCTGAGAACCGAATCGAGAATGCGCTCTATTTCAGGGGAGCGGGCCCGGGCGGCCGGATCCAATTGGAGGCCCAGGGAAACGTCCCTGGGATCCACCAGGACACCGTCGGTTCCCAGGAACGCCTGGACCAGGTCGGCCGCGAGGGAGCGAACCTGCCGCACCCACTCCACCTTGGCCCGCGACCCGCCCCTCAGTCCCGGTCCCGAGAAATCCAACCCGTCGCTGCCGGCGTGATAGAGGCCGTCGATATCCACCATGGAGGCCAGGTCCTGTCGTCCCCGCCGGCTCACGATCACCGTGGGGCAAAGGCCGGCCAATTGGCGGAGCGCCTCCTTCATTCCCCGGGACAGCACCGCCATGTCCTCCCGGGAGACCAGGGGGGCCAGCGCTCCGTCGTAGGACAGAAAAAGCAGCAGCCGGCGGGCCTGAAGCCGATCCCGAATCCGCGGCCAGCGGTCCAGGGCAGAAGGCAACCGGCGATCCCCCACCATCCACGCCTCCAGAAACTCCGGTGTCAGCGTCGTCCGGTCCGCATTGTTTCGCCCCCTCCGGCGCCGAGTCAATCGAGGGCGGTGCGCCTTGACTCGCCCGCGTGCGGAAACTACCATCCCGAACCATCATGAAGGCGCGTCAACTCCTCGGATTCTCCTGGTGCATCCTGCTGGCGGCCGGTGGCGCCGTCCTGGCTCAATCGTCCGATCTTCCGGTGAACTGGAGGAAGCTTCCCGAGCCGTTCCATTCCAAATCGTCCAGCAACCGACCGCAGATCGTGCCCCGGCCCGAGGGGGCCAGCCTGAAGCTCCCCGACGGCTTTCAGGCCGAGGTCATCGCCAGCGGTTTCGAGAAGCCGCGCTTCATGCTCCTGGGTCCGACCGGTGAGATTCTGATCACCGACAGCGGCAAGCGGAATGAACCGACCGGAACCGTCACCCGGCTGATGCACGGCAAGAAGACCGTCCTCCTGGAAGGATTGGACCGGCCTTACGGTTTGGCCCGCTACCAGGGTTACCTCTACGTGGCCGAGCCCACCTCCGTCAAACGCTATCCCTACAAGAACCTCTGGATCACGGGAGAGGGCGAGGAGGTCTTCTCCATGGCGGGATTCGGCAAGGGCCATTGGACCCGGACCCTGTTGTTTGACCGGCAGCGCGAAAAGCTCTACGTGACGGTGGGTTCCAGCTCCAACATCGGCAAGGGGGACCCTCCCGTCCGCGCAGCCCTCAACCGGATCAATCCCGACGGGAGCGGACACGAGATCTTCGCCACCGGTCTGCGCAACACCGTGGGTCTGCGCTGGCGCCCGGGGACGGATGAGCTCTGGGGAAGCGTGCAGGAACGGGACGGACTGGGCGACGATCTGCCGGACGACTACCTGGTCCACATCGAACAGGGCGGTTTCTACGGCTTCCCCGATGCCTATTCCGGTCCCCACAAGGAGCCGCGCCACAAGGAGACCGACCAGGAGAAGGTCGACAGCAGCCGCTACCCGGACGTCCTGCTGGGCGCACACGTGTCGGTCCTGGACATTCTCTTTTACAGCGGGAGCCAGTTCCCCGAGAAATACCACGGCGGCCTCTTCCTGGCCTTTCGCGGCTCCTCCAACCGGGCGGTGCGGGTCGGGTATTCCATTGCATTCATCCCCTTCCTGAAGGGCCGTCCCACCTCGGGTCCCACCGACTTCCTCACGGGCTGGATGTTGGCGCCCGATCGTCCCGAGGTCTGGGGACGGCCGGTGGGGCTGCTGCAGATGGTCGACGGGTCGCTGCTGATCTCCGACGACGGGGCCGGCAAGATCTGGCGGGTGTCCTACGATCCCAAGAGGTAACCCGCCGCCACAGTCGCCGCGGACCGGTGTTCGCGGAGCGAATCGGCGCACAGGCCCGCCCCGGCGATGGCCCCATGCGTCCCCGACGGGAGCGGTCCTCATGTCCGGGAAGCGCCTGAGCCAAACCGGCTTCGCCTTTGGCGCGCCCCTGGTGTTCGGCTTGACCCTCCTCGCCTCCCCGGATTTCTCCCACCCGGTTCATCTCGAACTGGGATTGGCCTGCGCTCACTGCCACGCCGGGGCCGAAACCAGCCGTCAAGCCGGCGATCAGATCTTCCCGCGGCCCGCGGTCTGCCTGTCGTGCCACTCCGACCCCGAGCGCACGCCTCTCGACCCGGCCCGGCTCCGCTGGACCGCTCCGGAGCGCACCTACCGATTCGATCACGCCTTCCATGTCCGGATGGGCGACCTCGCCCCTGTCCTTGCGGCTGCCATCGACGGCGGCAAGTATTTCGGATCACCTGAGATCCGGCCCCTCCTGGACCAGTCCGGCGGCTGCATGGCCTGCCACCGGGGACTCGACGCCGGAGAGGCCACTCCCCTTCCCGTCATGTCCGACTGCCTGGTCTGTCACTCGGAGATCGACAACCCCTTCAGTTGCGGCGACTGCCACCTGGAGGGGGTGAACCTGCGGCCCGCGGATCACACCCAGGAATTCGCCGATCTCCACGGGACGGGCAAGATCCAACTGGACAAGGCCAGTTGCCTGCCCTGCCACGGAACCAGCTTCGAGTGCCGAGGTTGCCATTGAAACCAATACCGCCCAATGAACCCGGCGCGACCGGCACACTCTTCCTCCCCACCGAAGAGATGAGCCGCCGCAACGGCCTCCTCTACCTCGTCTCCATGTGCATCTTCATGTTCGCGGCGCCGGTGGTCTACGTGGGCGTGGTCCAGGCCGCCCTTGCGGACAAGCTGGGGGCCAGCGCCATGGTGGCCAACCTCCCGGCCTCCACCTATCTTCTGGGCGCCTTCGCTCCTCCCCTGCTGTCGTGGCTGGTTCCCCACCGGTTCGTCCGGACCACCGCCGTGGTCGCCTGCGCCGTGACCACCACCATGATCTCGCTGGTCTGCATCTGCCTCTTCGCGCCGTTCAGCGATACGGTCCGCTTGACCGCAGTCATCGGTCAGGGCCTGATCCAGGGTTTTTCCGCCTACACCTTCCAGGTGTACAAGTACCAGTGCCTGAAGCGGGGCACGACACCCCAAGGCCGCGCCTGGGCCTTCAAGTGGACCTTCGCGCTGGGACCGATCTTCGCCGTGGCCGGATCCCTCTGGGCCCAGTACGTGCTGGGGGGTGGCATCGAGTGGCTCCCCTACCCCTATGACTTCGCCGTGCTCTACCTCATCGGCGCGCCCAGCATGGGCATGGCCTGCTACCTGACCAGCCGGTACCACTTGGCTTCGGTCCCGGAATCCCCGCGTCAACCCTTCGTCAGCTACTTTTCCGGCAGTTTCAAGTCCTTCGTTCAAAACCGCACGCTGGTCTACCTGTGGCTGGGCTTCTTCATGTGGTTCATGGTCTTCACCGCCATGCCCACCCTCTCGCTGTACAGCCGGGAGGTTTTGGGCGGCGACCCCAAGGACTACTCGGGTTGGGTGATGGCCCTTCGCTTCGGATTCAAGGCCGCGGCCGGATACGCCCTGGGCGTGATCACGTTGCGGTACGGCCTGCGGGCCTCCCTCTTCGTCTGCATGGTACTGCTGGGGACCTCCATCATCTGGGGCTGGACGGTTCCCGGCTACTTCTTCCTCATCGCCTTCGGATTGATGGGAGCCGGTGAGCTGGGCGGCGCCTACTTCCCCAACTACATCGTCGGGATCTCGTCACCCGCGCTCTCCACCCGGAACATGTCGATCCTGATGATGACCAGTTGCGCCAGCTTCTTCGCTCCCAGCACCCACGGAGCCCTGGCCGACCATTTCGGGTTCCAGGCCAGCTTTATTTTCGCCCTGGCGGCGGCGGTGGTGTCGCTGTTCCTGATCGCCAAACTTCCGAAAGTCCGCGCCCAGGACGAGGCAACGAGCTCGACGTCCAGGGAGGGATAAGGCCGAATGGCGCTCGGGCGTTCGCCGCAAACCGTATAGTAGGGGTGCCCGTTGTGGGGCGCCCCAGGCCAGCGCGGGCACACCATTCGATAACACATGCCGGCCACGAGAGAGAACCGAGTTTGGAAATACGCCCTGCACATCGGGACTCTCTCCAGCTTGTCGGTGGCACAACCGGTTCTGGATCTGCTCTCCCAACAGACTGAGTACCTGGTCTCGCGCCAGGTGGGAGTCCTGGAAGCATCGTTCCTGATCTTCTTCCTGGTCCTCGCCGTTCCGGGACTGGTGGTTGCGGGGACCTTTCTGGCGGGATGGGCCATCGGCGCGAAGCGTTGGTTTTACGGCGCCGGCATCGGGATCCTTGTTGTTCTTTTCGGCCTGCTGGTGCTGAAGACCCTCATGCCGGATGCGGGAATACTCCTCTCCGGCGCAGTAGGCCTGCTGGCGGGGTCGACGGCAATCGTCTATGACCGCTCCTCAACTGCGCGCCGGTATCTGACCCTCCTGTCGCCGGCCCTGCTCATCGTTCCGGCGCTCTTTCTGGCTAATCCCTCGGTTCAGAGCGTTCTCAATCCGGACGCGCCGCAAGGCGTCGCATTGGACAGCGGTCGGACGCAGACGCCCATCGTCATGTTGGTCTTCGACGAACTCCCACTTCAGTCTCTCCTGGACCGCCGGGGCGAAATCGACTCCTTGCGTTTTCCCAATTTTGCCGGGCTGGCCGAAGACGCCGCCTGGTTCCCGAATACGGCGACGGTTTCCCCTTCCACCCAATACGCCGTCGCGGCCATGCTGACCGGGAATCTCCCGGAACCGGACCGGACGGCTCGCCCCACGCGGGCCGACTATCCGGACAATCTCTTCACCTGGCTCCGGAATTCCCACCGGCTCAACGTCTTCGAATCCACGACGCATCTCTGCCCGGCGTCTCAGGCGCGCGCGAGTTCCCGCGTGCAGAGCCTGATTCGTCTGCTGGTGGATGTTTCCCTGATCTATCTTCATCTCGTCCTGCCCGAGGATTTGACATACCGCCTGCCTGACATCCGATACGGATGGACTTGGCAGTTGGGTCATCCGGCCCGGCAATTCGAGTCATTCCTGGAGTCGATTCCGGGCCCGGAGGAGCCCGGATTGCATTTCATTCACCTTCAGATCCCCCACCTGCCCTGGGTCTATCTCCCCTCGGGAAAACGCTATCTGTCCGGTGGGGACATCAGCCTCTTCGGGAAGCGGGGCCTCTGGACCCGGGATGAAGCCCTGGTGACCCTGGCCTACCAGCGTCACCTGCTGCAGGTGGGATTCGCCGACCGGCTCCTGGGCCGCCTGCTCAAGAAGCTGAAATCACACGAACTCTACGATCGGAGCCTGATTGTCGTCGCATCGGATCATGGCGTCAGCTTTCGGCCCGGCGGGTCCAGGCGAGCCATGACCGACGCCAACTTCAAGAACATCCTGAACGTGCCGCTGTTGATCAAGGCTCCCCACCAGGAACAGGGCCGGTCGTCGGATCGCCCCACACGAACCACGGATGTCCTCCCCACCATCGCCGGCATTCTCGGGGTTCCGGCGCCATGGCCCACAGACGGAATCCCGGTCACGGAAACCGAGCTTCCGGAAAACCGGGATCTGGCTTCCACCGCTCTGAACATCGCTCGCCCGTATCAGTTTCTGCGTTCTCAAACGACGATATGCCTCCAAGGGCGGTCGTTCGACGTGACCCAGCGTGGATCCCGCGTTCATCTGGATGAGGTGAGCGAGAGCGGCGGCAGGATCATGTTTTTCGGCTGGGCGGCAGACATGGAAACCCTGGCGCCGGCCGACTCCATACTCGTGTTCGCCAACGGCGAACTGGTCTATCGGGGAATGGCTCGGCGCCCGCGCCCGGACGTGGTCGAGTCCTTCAAGGCCGCGGAATTGGAGAATTCCGGGTTTTTGCTCGAGCTGGACCGGGAACTCCTCGAAGGGAATCCCGCGGTGCGTTGCTTTGCGTCTTTCGGAGACCGAATCCGCGAGGCCCAATATCCAGCCAGTTTCCCCTGGTCCACCGAATCGGACGAGAGTTTCGATAAAGCCAAGACCGCCGACGCTGGCCGGATCTGCTCCCAGGATCAGAACGAGCAACGATCCTTTCTGATCACACGGCCGCTCACATCCGAGTCCCTCATGGCGGCCTCCAAGCCCAGTGACTTCGAAATCGGTCTCCGGGAGCGGGCTTGGGACGCAGGCGAAGACGGATTGTTCCAGCCCGCGCCATTCCGTGCCCTGATCGGGAAACGGCTGGATCAACTTACCGTACGGCCGACTCCGGACCTCCGGATCGAGTTGGACAAGCCAGGCTTTCTTTCAAGGCTGAGGCGGCGACTGGACTCCGACTTCATTCCGGCCGCCGTCGAAGGACGGGTCTCGACGAAATACGCGGAGGTCTTGGCCGTGGCCGTGAACGGAACCGTCCGAGCCGTTGCTGCCACATTCGAAGGACGAAGGGGCGACCGTCGTTTCCAGGCGATCGTCCCCGAGTCTACTCTGCGGGACGGGACGAACCGAATCCAGGTGTTCGCGGTGGGACAAAACAACGGCCACGTGACCTTGTTCTCCTCAGCCGAAACCGACTGACTTCAACCTCCAGTTGATTAGGAGCGGGAGCGGGAGCGGCGGTTTCCTAACCGCCGATTCCCGGTGTGACAAACTTGGCGACGAAGACCGGACGATTGGAAATCGTCCCTCCTTTTTCTTAGAAACGCGAGGGTTTTCCTACCCCCGCCTCACGACGGGACAAGACTGCCCCTCCTGGTTTGGAGACATCCCAAGCGCCAGATATAGTTACGATGCACGCGCCAAAAGCGAGGCCCATGCGATCCAAATCCTCCCCATGACGACAGACCCGCAAGTTCTCGACATCGCGGTCGGATCCATCCTGGTATTCAACGGCCTCGCCGTGTTCCTCCTCTGGGGGTCCGTACGTTCACGGAGCGGCATCGAGCTACCCGCCTTCGCCGTCTGCTGGCTGCTCTACGGAATCCGGATTCTGGGCCCGGTCGAGGCCATCCGGAATGCAACCCCAATCCCCCCTGCCGTTTGGGACTACATCACCTTCGGGGCCTACTACAGCCAGGGAATCGCCGCATGGTTCTTCGTGGAAGTGTTCTGGAGGACCAAAGGCGTCTTCAATTGCTTTCGCCGGATCTGGCAGTTCCACATCATTTTCGTGATCGTTGCGATGACGGTCGACCTGTACAACGGCGCGCCGGGCTCGATGCTCCCGGTCCACGTCAATCTGCTCCTCATCTACATCCTGACCACCATCGCCAACTACTTCACCGGCCACATCCGATACGAGCGGGAAACCGCCCCCGCATACATTGCCATGGTCATCGCCTCCGTCATCATCCTCCACGACGTGTTCGCGCGGCTCGAACTGCTCCCGTGGACCATATTGTTCGGTCCCATCGGAAATTTCGTGCTCGCCGCCGCCATCTGCTACGCGTTGCTGCACCGCGCCCTCAACAACGAAAAGCGGCTCGCCACCATCGAGTCGGAACTCAATACCGCCCGGCAGATTCAACACTCCCTCCTTCCCCGGCAAGGGCCGAGCATCGAACCCGAGAAGCTGAGCGTGCGTTACATCCCCATGGACGCCGTGGGCGGCGACTTCTACGACTTCATCCCCATCGACGATCACCGGTTCGGCGTCATGGTCGCCGACGTCACCGGACACGGCATTCCGGCCGCCCTCATCGCCACCATGGTAAAGACTGCGTCGGCGTCACAGTCTCATGCCGTGGCGGAGCCCTCCCGAGTCCTGGCCGGGATGAACGATGCCCTCTACGATCAGACGGACCTCCACTTCGTAACCGTCACCTACGCCTATATCGACCTGGAGGCAAACGAACTGCGTGTCGCGAGCGCCGGCCACCCGCCACCTCTGATCTATTCGCCCACGCGGCAGTCCGGCAACGAGGTCGACATCAACGGTATCGCGCTGGGAGTCCTGCCCGTCCAGAGTTATGAGACCGCAACGATCCCTCTGGCTCCCGGCGACCGCATCGTCATCTACAGCGACGGCGTGACGGAGGCCGCCGCGCCCGACGGCGAGGAATTCACCACAGAACGTCTGCTCAAGATGCTTGTGGAGCGTTCCGACACCACGACGGATGAATTCGCCGACTACACCCTTCGGCAACTGATCGGATGGACTCGCAAACCGCGGCTCGCTCTGGACGACGACCTGACGCTGCTTGTCATTGACGTGCCGGAGAACGGAAACAGGGCCCGCCAAACCCGTTGAAACCGGATAGTCACTCGATTCACAGAGTCAGACACCCGGCCGCGCCATGTCATCGGCGACACGCAGAATCGCAGCCAGACTTCGCTCCACGTCTTCGTCGGTCGTCGCCCACGACGAGACACTGATGCGCATTGCGGCGCGGCCGTTCCAGTTCGTTTTCCCGCACCAGCAGGTTCCCTCACGCTGCACGCCCCTTATGACGTCAGTCGTGATGCGATCGTCGCCGAACGCGACGAGCACCTGATTGAGCACCACATCATTGAGAATCTCCCAACCCGCGTCGAAAAGTCCGGCCGCGAACCGCCGCGCCTGGAGGCAGTTGCGATCCACCAATTCCTCGATTCCGTCCCGGCCGAGCGCGAGCAATGCGGCCCAGATCTCCACCCCGCGCATCCGGCGGCTCGTTTCCGGCGTGAACTCGAACGGATCGCGGCTGATCCGGCCGGGGAGATAATCGGCATGCACGGACATCGTCGCGCGCAGGGCACCCGCATCACGGACGATGGCAAGACCGCTGTCGTAGGGCACGTTCAGCCACTTGTGGGCGTCGGTCGCCCACGAATCGGCACGTTCGACGCCGGCGGACAAGGGACCGAGCCGTCTCGATGCTCGCGCCCACAAGCCGAAGGCGCCGTCCACATGGACCCAGACGTCCCTGCCTCCCACCGCGTCGCACACCGCGCCCACCGGGTCGAACGCGCCGCTGTTCACGTTCCCGGCCTGAGTGCAGACGATCGCCGGCCCGTCGAGATCGGGAACCGAACCAACTTGCATCCGGCCCTGCGCGTCGACGGGCACGCGCCAAACCCGGTCGCGTCCGAGACCCAGCATGCCGAGCGCCTTGAACAGGGTGGCATGGGCCTGCTCGCCCACGACCACCGTGATCTCCGGCGCCCCGTGGAGTCCATGCCGGTCGACATCGTGACCGTGCGCGTGCAGGACCGCGCGCCGGGCCGCAGCGAGTGCGGTGAAGTTGGCCATGGTCGCTCCGGTGACGAACGCGGCTCCTGCGTCCGCCGGCAATTCCAGCGCTTCGAACACCCAGCGCATCGCGACCTGCTCGATGGCGGCACCGGCCGGCGAGCCGGCCTCGCTGAAGGCGTTCTGATCCCACGCCGCCGCGAGCCAATTCGCGGCCAGCGACGCCGGCAGCGCGCCACCCGTGACGAAGCCGAAGTAGCGAGGTCCGGCGCTCGCCACCACACCTTGCACGCCGGTCACGTCGAGCCGCTCCACGATCTCCGATGCCGGAAGTCCCTTTTGGGGCAGTTCGCCTCCGAGATCCGCCACGAGCTCTTCCGCGTTTCGTGCCGCCGAGACCCGGCGTTCGGGGAGTGATTCGAGGAACTTCGCGGCGCGCTCGGCCGTCTCCTGCAACAAATCTCGCATGTCGTTCATGATTGGACCTTGGGAGACGAATCGCTTCGCCGATCCCGTCTACCAGATCCCCAGCACCTTCCACCAAAACCCGCCGGCGACGAAGTAGATGAGGATGTTCACCACGCTGAGGAGGCCGCCCAGCTTCCACCAGTCGCCCATCTCCACGTAGCCTGTCCCGAAAAAGACCGGAGCGGGGCCGGTGCCGTAGTGCGTCATGCCGCTGAACAGGTTGCTGAAGTAGCCCAATACCAGCGCCGCCAGCAGGGGCGGGGTTCCCACCGCAATGGCCACCGCCAGGAAGGGAGCGTACATGGAGCTGATGTGGGTCGTGTTTCCCGCAAACAGGTAGTGGCTGTAGAAATAGAGAAGGCTCAGGAGTACGAAGGACTTCATCCAGTGCCCTTCTCCCAGTACGGCGGCCAGTTGATCTCCGAACCAGGGGATCAGCCCCATGGAGTTGAGGTGACTGGCCAGGTTGATGAGGACTCCGAACCAGATGAGCGCGTCCCAGGCTCCTCTTTCCCCCAGGATGTCCTTCCACCTCAGCGTCCCGGTCAGGAGCAGGATGGCCAGTCCGGTCAGCGCCGCGACTGCGCTGCTGATCCCCAATCTACCGCCGAACACCCACAGGATCAGAAGGAGGGCGAAGGTGCCCAGCATGATCCGCTCGGACGGCTTGAGCGGCCCCATCTCCTCCAGCTTCCGCTTGGCCATCCGGGCGGCTCCGGCCGTCTCGGTAATCTCGGGAGGATAGATCCGGTAGAGGATCCAGGGGCCTGTCATGAGACACAGCAGTCCGGGAACCAGGGCGGCCAGGAACCACGTGGTCCAGTCGATCTCGATTCCCATCCCCGCAGCCAGCCCGGCCGCCATGGGATTGCCCGCCATGGAGGTCAGGAACATGCCGCTCACCACGACGCCGCCCTGATAGGACGTTTTGATCAGAAACGCGCCCAGCCGGCGGGCGCTGGCGCCGTCGGGACGGCTCCCGAAGGAGACGGCCACGGATTGCAGGATGGGGCAGATGACGCCGCCGCAACGAGCTGTGTTGCTGGGGATGGCCGGGGCCAGGACCAGATCGACTCCGATCATGCTGTAGGCCAGCCCCAGACTCTTCTTCCCCACCGCCGCCATGAACAGGTACGCGATTCGCAGTCCCAGGCCGGTGACCAGGAACCCCCGGGAGATGAAGAAGGCGGACACGATGAGCCAGACCACGGGGTAGCCGAACCCGGCCAACGCTTCGTCCGGCTTCAGGACGCCGGTGAGCATGGACGCGATGACCCCCAGTAGCGCCATGGCGCCCAAGGGGAGGGTCTTGGCCAGGATCCCCGCGATGGTGGCCAGGAAGATGGCCAGGAGGCGCCAGGCCTGGAGCTGGACCTCGTCCGGTGGCGGCACGAACCAGACCAGCAGTCCGATGAGGACCGGGGGAAGGAAACGCTGCGGAAGACGGCTCATGGCTCGGACGGTTGGTAGGTCACCCAGACGGGAGAGCCCCAAGCCACCATGCCGTCCTGCTGCAGGACCCGCACGTAGTAGTAGTGCTCGCCTTCGCCCGTGTCGGCGTCCACGTACTCGAAGGAGATCTCCTGCTCCTTCTCGGGAGACACCTGGTAGACGATGGCCTCATTCCGGATGACGTCCACGCGGTGGAGCGGATCGGTCCCCACCACCCTCGCCTTCAGGCGCAGCGGTCCCGATACGTCGAACTCCTCGCCCATGAGATGCTCGCCACCGGCGTGGACGAAACGCACGTCCAGGATGATGTTGTCGGTGGAGGCGTAGGCGCGCCGGCTCCGGATCGCCTCCATCAGGCTCTCCAGGGTCAGTTCCTCGGCCAGCAGGCAGGCGTAGCTCATGTGGGTGGAGTGGTGGTCCGAGGAGGCGATGAATCCCAACCGGTAGCCCTTGGCCAGAGCGTTCCAGACGTAGCCGGGACGTTCCTCGGCGTTCCGGGGCTTCAAGGTTCCGGGCTGCGGCGCTCCGGCGTGCTCATAGGTGTCCCGGAGACCCTGGTAGATCTCCACCAGGGTTTCCACCTCGGGGTCGTTGTCGCGCCAATCGTTGGACCTGCCGGTGGTGTGAGGGATGGAGGTTCCCCCGTGGCGGCGGAGGTACCAGAAGAGCCGCTCGGCGCCCTCCTGGCCCCGCTCCTCAGGCCCCAGGATGGGATGGATGGGCTTCCCCCGTTCGGTGAAGAAGATGTTCCGGTGACCGCTGGGGAAACTGAGCGACCGCTCGTAGCCGTAAAACGAGACAAAATCCTCCAGTTGGAAGAGGTCGGCGGTCTTCTGGCTCCGCCACCAGGTGTAGGGCTCGTCAACATGGTGGGTGTGATCGCTCACTCCCAGGAAATCCAACCCACCGGCATCCACGGCATACCGGTAGGCATCCAGAAGCGTGCCGTCCGCCGCTCCGTCAATCGAGATCTCGGTGTGGCGGTGGAGATCTCCCCGGTAGATGGAGTAGGTCTTGCCGCGATGCTCCACCCGGAAAGCGCGGATTCGGTCCAACTCCTCCTCTTCGTCGGGATGGATGGGCGGGACCGGAGGATCCTCCGCCGACGACGGGGCGGGAACCAGGGAAACGCCTTGTTCCAGCTCCGGCGGCTGCAGCTTGGCCAGGAAGACCTGGTTGTGTTGCTGCATGTAGCTCTTGGCGTTCCGGTGGTCCGTGGCCCAAGTGAGCCAGAACGCGCCGTCCGGAGCCCTGGAACCGGAGGGCATCAGGGCGTTGCGGCCGCTGGTGCGGGCCAGACGCATGGGTGCACTCCATTGGCCGCCCCGGTATTGGGTCAGATGAATGTCCCAACGTGGGTAGTAGACGGGTCCCAGTTTCCCTCTCACTTCCCGGATGTCGGGCTGGCGCAGATACAGTTTCCGGACCAGCAACCAGGGTTCCCCGGAGGGCCCCGTCTCCAGGTGGGGCATCTCCCAGAGATCTCCGATGAAAATCGTGGAGAGCGACCCCTCCGTGGCCAACCGCTTCTCACCGTCCAGGCAGACGATCCGGATCTCCCTGGACTCGCGAAGCTGTGTCCCCTGCACCCGGGACAGCCGCCCCGTGTCCTTGCCCCACTCGACGCCCGACTCCTGCCAAGCCACCCAGATCCGGCCTTCGGGACCCACGGTGACGGAAGGGTTGGCCTCGAACCGCGCGGTTCCCGCCACCGTCCGGACCGGAAGCCACCGGCCCGATGACCAGACCCGCAGATAGACGTCGTAGCTGCCGGAGGCATAGCCGTCCCAGACCACCGCCAGCGAGCCGCCGGGTCCCGCCGAGGCCACGGGCCACCAGTTGTTGCCCGCGGCCGAATCCCCCGTGCTGATCTGCCGGGGCGGCGACCACCGGCCCTTCTCCAGGCTTTGGGCCATGATTTGAGCCCGGTCCTGCGGCACGGAACGCCAGATCAGCCAGAGGCGTCCCGCGGCATCCCGGACCAGGGAGTGGTGCGTGTCGGGACCCGCTCCCTCGGTGAGCCGCTCCAATCCGGACCAGCGGCCTCGCTCATGGGATCGGCCGTAGAGATCCCAATTGCCGTCCACCTGCATGGACCAGACCACCCAGACCCGCCCGGAGTCGTCCTCGGCCACCGCCGTTTGGAACACGTCGGACTCTGTTGCCAGCACCTGCGTCGGTCCCCAGGAATCCCCCGAAAGGTTCCGGACGCAGACCGCATCGGAGTCGTTCTCGTACTCCTGCCACGCCAGCCAGAGTTCCCCCGAGCCGGAGGCCCAGATCGCCGGGTGGTCCTGTTGTCCCGCGTATCGGGAATCGACGGCCAGGGGTGAAGGCACGGACTCGACCAGCACACCCCCGTCCAGATACTCGGCGGACGAGAATGGGGGAAGTTCCCGGAAGACGAAGGAAAAGGCGCCCCGGACGGTCTCGATCCGGATCGGTCCCTGGTTGGGGTTCTCCCAGACCTGGACCAGGACGCTGGGATACTCCAGTTGGAAGGCCTCCGGATCCCGCATCCACGCTTTGCGCGAACTCGCGACCCAACTGGACCCGGTCCGGACGTAGTCGTTGGGGAAGAGCGGGTCCTCGCCGGTCGCGAGGTTGTGCTCCCGGAGCAGGTCAGGCAACGCCTGAATCCGTTGTCCCGGGGAGAGAACCAGGCGCCCGTCCCACGCCGTCGGAGAAGCGTCCTTCAGACCGAAGGTCAGGCGGTAGGTGGCTTCGGGGACCGGAGGCTGGCTCGCCGGACGGTTCGAAACGGGGGCCGAGTCCAGGGCGCAGCCTGCGGCCAGAGCCAACAGCGAAAAGAGAGGCCAGACACGGACTCGCATCACCGCTTCCCTCCGAAATCCGATCCACCCTCCCGGGGCGGTTTCCAGGCGCTGGCCGGGATGGTCAGCCTCAATCCGAATCCAGCAGGCCGGCCGCCTCCAGAGGCCGCCAGAAGGCATAGTCGGCGTGGTGGACGATGGTCACGTGAAGCGACCGGCGGACCAGCTCCCCCTCGCCCGAGTGGCAGCCGGCGGCATGGCAGACCTCCTCGGGCAACCCCACCGTCAGGCAGACGTGAGTCCCGTACTGGGGATGGCGAATGGGGGGCCAGCCCGAGGCGGCGGGCCGGCTGCTCCAGCGCGCCTGGCGCTCGGGGTCGAACTCGTAGGGCTTGCCCACGTCATGGCAGAGCGCGCAAGCGGCCAGCAGGTCCCGGTCGATGGGGAGCTGGGGAAACTGTTCCTTGAGGGTGTCGCCCAGGGCCAGCGCCAGGCGGGTCACCCCGCGGATGTGGTCGGTCTGGGTGCCCCCCTTGAGAGTAGGGGTGTCGGGGTTGCCCGAGGGGCGAATCTCGTCGATGGACCGGAAGGAACTCTGGCCCAGGCAATAGGCCCAGGCGTCCACGACCAGATTCCGGAGGCTTTCGTCGATGATTTCCGACAACTCCGGCAACGAATTCCGGACCGATTCGCGCAAGTCCTCACGTATTTCCATGGCTTCACCCCCAGTGCGGTCACGCTATCCCCGCCTCCAAGGGGAGTCAAGTGGGGGTACGGGTCGTCCACAGGGTGACAGGGTCGCCGGAGCCGCTCAGCGGTAGCGTGCATGAAGAGGCAAGGAGTCAGACCAACGGTCAGACACGGAACGCCACCTTGGATTGCCGACCAAGCCTGGTGGCTCTCATCACTTCAGTTGTCTCTCGTTGGCCTTGCGAGCCTACCGGGCGCAGGAAATCCTTTGTCACCAGAACCAATGACAGGCGTGTTGGATGCGTCCCGAAGGCGCTTTTTGATATAGGACTGCTCCTCCTCGAAGGTCATGCCATCGATCTCGTCACTGATGCGATCCCGAATCGAGCGCATCACCTGCACAGCGTCGAACTTTTTCTCAATCATTGCCATAGTCGATGACCTCCCTGGGAGTTCGAATCTCCAGGATAGGATAGCCTTCACGTAGATTCACCGAATTATAAGCCTGTATTCGCTTCAAGTTCACTATATGTTTGAAGTTCCAACTCACCAACGCATCTACTCGGCTGACCGTTGCTATGGCTATGTGTTGGGCGTCTGCCCTGTTTGCCGGACCAATGGCGCGGGCGTCAATGTACAGCCCCGCAAGCACTAACGCCTCTTCCGTCATCTCAACGCGTTCTCGGTGCACCTCCGGCACTTGAGCTAGCGTGGCTTGTACACCGGACGGAGCCGACAAAAGCTCCAGCTCCGTAAGGCTTGAAATCACCAACGTCGCCTCACCATGCCTGAACGTATCCATCAGGATCTGTGACGACTGAGTGAATTCCACATCAAGGACACCCCCCATCACGGAGGTGTCGGTGTAGATTCTGCGTTTCATTTCAGTAGAATTCTGCCTGAAAACTCGGACGGCCGTCATTCATGGCCATTCGCGCCCCCAACGATCACGGGAACTCGTCCATTTTCGCTGTCTGGACGACCTCCTCGAATTTCGTCTGTGCGCAATAGCCCCGGTGCGATTTGTCGACTCCAATTGAAAAATCCGAGTATCCTGTTCCGGCTATGCCCAGGCCGCCGTTGTTGAGCCGATTGGCCCAGGATGTACCCATCATCTCGGATGGGGCCACCGGAACCTACCTCCAGATGCACGGCCTGGAGCCGGGTGGTTGTCCCGAGGCCTTCAACGCCGACCATCCCGACATCGTTCGGGGAATGTCCGCCGCCTACTCCGAGGCGGGATCGGAGATGGTGCTCACCAACTCCTTCGGCGGCAACCGCTTCATGCTCAAGAAATACGGCTACGGCGACCAGCTTCACCGCTTCAACAAACTGGCCGCCCAACTCGCCCGCGAGGGCGCCGGCGACGACTGCTACGTCGTGGGTTCCATGGGACCCACGGGGGAGTTCGTCGAGCCGCTGGGCGAGGTCACCGAACGGGAAATGTTCGAAGCCTTTGCCGAGCAGGCGTCTGCCTTGGCCGAAGGGGGCGCCGATGCGATCCTGGCCGAAACTATGACCGCGGTGGAAGAGGCGACGCTGGCCGTTCAGGCCGCCAAGGAGGCCACCGGGCTTCCGGTCCTGGTCTCCATGACCTTCGACAAGGGTCCGCGCGGCTACTTCACCATGATGGGAATTTCTCCCGAGCAGGGCGTCCTCAAGTTGGACGCCGCCGGCGCCGACGTGGTGGGAACCAACTGCGGGAACGGCATCGAGAGAATGGTGGAGATCTCCGACATCATGACGGATCTGACCGACCAGCCGCTGGTGGTTCACTCCAACGCCGGCATCCCCAAACTGGTGGACATGAAGATCGTCTACGACGAAGAGCCGCGCTGGATGGCGAAACGCTTTCGCCGCATGGCCGATATGGGAATCAAGATCATCGGCGGCTGCTGCGGGACTACTCCCGAACACATTCGCGAACTGGTCAAGGCGGTGCGGCCCGCGGCGTGAGCAAAGCACGAATCGCACCAACGGGGTATTCGTGCCGAACTTGACGGAGTTGATCGCGAGAGCGCCGTGGCGCGAGGCCAAGACCTACCGCAATACCTGGCCGCACGAGTACGTTCTCATCAGGAAGGACAAGCAGCAGGCGCTACTTGAGGCCTTCTGCGAACGCATCCGGGACGGCGAGGGGATTGACGGGAAGTTCTTCAGCAAGTCGTTCACCTACCTCTTCATCGGGGAGTACAAGTATTGGACCTACACCCCCTGCATGAATATCGATTTGGATGCGACCAAACATGAGTTTGTCCTGAACCGGGCTCGACTCTACCGGGACCGGCGGGATTTCTCCGTTCGACCTGGCGACAAGGGAGTTTAGTGTCGCCATTGCTCTACAAGAAGCTGGCGGACATGGCCGTCGCCGGCCTGGAGATTCAGGCAGGTCAGTTCGTTGAAATTCGCGGCGACGCTGCCATGTGGAAATGCATCGAAGCCGTATCGCTCGCGGTAGAAAGAGCCAAGGCGATCCCCTGCCTCAACGTCACCTCGATTGCTCACGAGGCGGAACGCATTCGGACGTTGCCCATTGAGTGGCTTCGATCTCCGTCACCGTTTCTATCTGACCTCGCCACCAGGGCCGCTGCCGCCATCGTCATCGAGCGTGACTGGCGTCCATTGACGGAATCTTGTCCTCCCGAACGGCTTCAGGCATGGAACCAAGCCATAGGAACGCTTTTGCATCAACAGGAATCCAGACGCGTTCCCAATTGCATGATCGCGCATCCGGGCGCGGTGCCACAGGATGAGCTCCTGGTCCCGAGGGGAGACATCTATCGCGCAATGGAGAACTCGATTGACGTGGATATGATCGAATTGGACCGGCGTGTACGGTCCGTCAAGCAGGTCATTGAAAATGGAAGCGTCCTGGACATCAGGACTCCCAATAGCGGCCGCCTGGAGTGTCAGCTTGGCGGCAGACCCGTATTCGAGAACGATGGCCGTCTCAACAGTCTCGTTCTGAACCTGCCGTTCGGTGCGATTTCGTTTACCGTACCGGAAACCACCGTTCAGGGCTCCATTTGTATTGAACGGTGGAGAAACGTCCGCGATCTGACCCTTACTTTCGTCGACGGCCGTATTTCCGGCATTTCGGCGGCCAACAGCCCGAAATCCTTTACGGACTTTGTCGGCACACATTCCGGCCACCGTGATCGAATCAGCCACGTGGGGATTGGAGTCAACCCGGGTATCCACTCCCCGACGGGAAACATAGGCGTTGACGAATGTAAAACAGGGATGCTGTTCTTTGCTTTGGGAGAAAACAGGTACCTGGGTGGAAAGAACGAATCCACCCTGAATATGGATCTGACCTGTCCCGGTGCGACGGTGTTTGTGGGGTCGCGATGTGTCGTCCGAGACGGCCGATTGACTCTCGCCAGCTAATCCCGAGACCGCTCGTTGATCCGGTTGCCGAGAACCGCGGCCAGGATGAGGGTGCCCCGGACCACGTACTGCCAGTACTCGTTGATGTTCATCAACGTCATGCCGTTGACCAGGATGCCCAGGAAGATGACGCCCATCAGGGTGCCCCGGATCCTCCCCTCCCCGCCCATAAGGCTGGTTCCGCCGATGATGACCGAGGCGATGACGTCCAGTTCCCAACCCCGCGCCGTCGTCGCCGATCCGGCCATGATCTGGGCCGACTGCATGATTCCTGCCAGGGCGGCCAGAAAGGCCACGCTGGCCATCACCACCACCTTGACCCGGCCGACCCGGATCCCGCTGAGGCGGGCCGCCTCCGGATTCCCTCCCACGGCATAGACGGAACGCCCGAACGAGGTGTAGCCCATGAGGACATGGGTGGTGAGGAAGACCAGCAGGAAGACCAGCGCCGGAAAGGGCACGCCGAAGAGGTAGCCGCCCCCGAAGAAGTTGTACCACTCGGGAAAGGGGGTCAGCGGAAAGCCCCCGGTGATGAGCTGGGCTACTCCCGTCAGCACGGTCATCCAGGCCAGGGTGATGATGAAGCTGGGGACGGCGAATCGGACCCGGATCAGGCCCGTCAAGGCTCCGATGCTCATGCCTACGAGGAGCGTCGAGACCATGGCCAGGGGAAGAGCCACCAGCATGGCTACTCCCAGGGCGGCCAGCCACTGCGTCAGCCACGCGGTGACGCACCCGGCGAAGGCCACGGCAGATCCCACGCTCAGGTCGATCTCGCCCGAGATGATGACCATGGTCATGCCGAAGGCGATGATCCCCTGCATGGAGACGTTCCGCAGGACGTTGAGCAGGTTGGCTACCGTGAAGAAGCCTTCCGCCTGGAACGCCAGCACCAGGCAGAGGACCACCAGGACCAGCTCCAGGATGGAGCTTCGGGCCCAGGCCATCACTTGGGAAGGGGTCAGCCGGATTACATGCACTGGACGAAGAGTTGGTCGGCGGTGGTGTTTTCGGGCCGGACTTCCTGCTCGATCCGACCGTGCTTCATGACCAGGATACGGTGGCACACCTCCACCAGTTCCTCAAGCTCGCTGGAGACGAACAGGACGGCGATCCCCTGGCGGCTCAGGTCCCACATCAATTGGAAGATCTGCTGCTTGGCCTGGAGATCGATCCCGCGCGTGGGCTCGTCCAGGAGCAGCACCTGCAATGAGGTGCCGAGCCACTTTCCCACCACAACCTTCTGCTGGTTGCCTCCGCTGAGCGAGGAGACGGCCTCCTCCACGTCGGGGGCCTTGATGTGCAGGCGATCCACCTGCTCCCGGATCAGGCTCCGCTCCCGCCGCCGGTTCAGGAATCCCCGACTCGAAATCCGGTCCAGACTGGCCAGGCAGAGGTTGGACCGGATGCTCTGGGTCTGGACCAGTCCCTCCTGTTTCCGGTCCTCGGGGGCGAACCCGAGACCAAGATTCTTCATTTCGGAAGGAGAAACTTTATCGTAAGTCTCCTCGGATACGAGAATTTCACCACGATCGAAGGGAAGGGCTCCGAAGATCGACTTGAGCAACTCGGTGCGTCCCGATCCCAGCATGCCGGCGATCCCCAGGATCTCTCCCCGGTGAAGGGTCAGATTCACGTCCTGGAACTCGTCGCCCCGGGACAGTCCCCGAACCTGCAGCACCGGCTCCCGGCCGGCCAGGAGATCGGCGGGACGCTCCTTCTGCACGGTCTCCCCGAACATGTAGTGAACGATCTCCCCGTCCGTGGTTTCCTCCATCTCAACTGTCGCCACGTGATTGCCGTCCCGAAGGACGGTGACCCGGTCGGCGATCTCCCTCAGCTCCTGGAGCCGGTGGGAGATGTAGAGGATGGCTACTCCCTGTTCCGCCAGTTGGCGCACGAGCCGAAAGAGGCTGCGGGTTTCGTGCCGCGCCAGTCCCGACGTCGGCTCGTCCAGCATCAGGACCGAAGGCCGGAAGGACATGGCCTTGGCGATCTCCACCGTCTGCTGCTGGGCGAAGCCCAACCGGCCCACCGGCTCGTCAACATCCATCTCCACGTCCATGGTGGCCAGCACGGAGCGGGCCCGGTCGGCGGCCGACTCCCAGTCGATGAACGGACCCCGGTTTCGGGGCATCCGTCCCAGGAGGATGTTCTCGGCCACGCTCAACCCCGGCACCAGGCTCAGCTCCTGGTAGACGGTGGCGATCCCCCGTTGGAAGGCGTCGCCGGGCGATCTCAACTCGACGGGTTCGCCGTCAAGCAGGACCTGGCCCGCAGTGGGTTGAGTGGAGCCGGCCAAAATTCGGACCAGGGTGCTCTTCCCGGCGCCGTTCCGGCCGATGAGCGCGTGCACCTTGCCCCCTTCGAACCGGACCGAGACGTCCTTGAGGGCGACGGTCCCCGGATATTCCTTCCGGATCCCGCGGGCTTCGAGCTGGATCGGCTTGGAGACGGGATTCACGGTTAGTTGGCGATGAGTTCCTGGAGCCGGGCCCGGTAGGCGCGAACGATCTCGAGATCCCTGCGCTCAAGCAACACCCCGGACATGGAGACGTGGCTCTCGACTTCCCTCCCCTGGATCACGGCGACGGCCGCTTTGACGGACTGGTAGCCGATTTCGAAGGGCTTCTGGCCGGTGACGGCCTGCAGAATCTCGTCCTCCGCCAGGAGGAAACCAAGCATCTGGTCGCTCACGTCGGTCCCGAAGACGACGACCTCGCCTCCCCGTCCGGCGCTCTTGACCGCCATGACGGCGCCCACCGTTCCCCCCTCGTTGGCGCACCAGATCAGGTCGATCCCGGGATTGGCCGTGAGGATGTCGCCCGCCTTGCGGATACCCATCTCCGGCAGCCAGGCATCCTGCTCGGCCACGATCTCGACTCCGGGCAGATCGGTGACCCGGCTCTTGAAACCGTTGGTCCGGGCTTCGCTCTGCTCCGTCAGCGCCGACTTGAAGGCCAGAATGGCGATCTGGGCCTGTCCGCCCAGTTTCTCCTCGATGTATGTGCGGGCCGCCTCTCCGGTCTGGGAGCCCAAGTCGGACTGGTCGCTCTCGATGAAGGCGGCCGGAAGTCCGCCCTCCACGGTGGAGTTGTAGGCGACGACGTGGATTCCGGCGTCGTGGGCCCGCCGCAGAGCCGTGACCGAGGCAGTGGCGCTCAGGGGCGAAAGGACGATGCCATCCACCTGCCGGGCGATGTAGGTGTTGACGAGTTGGAGCTCCTTTTCCGGCTTGCCGTCCACGGTGGAGAGCAGCAGCTCGGCACCCTCCTCCTTGGCGGCCTGCTGCATTCCGAACCGGACCAGACGGAAGAACTGGTCCTCCTGCATGAACATCCCGGCGATCTTCAGGCGGCCGTCCTCGTCCGCCGCCGGCCCGCAGGCCGGCGCCGAGAACACCAGCAAAAGGGCAACCGTCACTAGAAATCCAATTCGTGCTCGATGTCTCATGGGCACGTCATTCTAGCAGCCCGTCGTGAAAGTCAAACAGAGCACCGGACCCTGGGTGGACGATCTTAACAGTCCGTGGTGAAAGTCCCGCGAGCACCGAGACCGTTCCTGCGCCCGCCGGACAAGGCGCGATTCGGGTGCATACCGGGAGTATGTGCCCGAATCGCAACGCAGTCCGCCGGACTGATTCCATAATCTCTGTAAACCATTTAATAAAAAAGAGTTACGTATTATGCGGAGACGCTCTCCCCACCATTCTTTCCACCTGATCGAACCGGATGGGCCTGGACGTTCCTGGCCGTAAATGGACCGCGTCAGCCCCGGATACCCACGTGCCGACGCCCCCGAAGTTTGACATTTTAGATCGCCACCGACATCCAAAGCGAAGGCGGCAGGAAATGGAAGGCATCATGAAGGGAACGAGTGAGCCTATTCCTATGGGCAAAATCGGGGCCGACATACTTGAGTACCCAAGCGATCCTACAACTGCACCTTCCCCACCCCGCATAGGTGGTCGTTATAAGAAATCAGCGTCAATACTGAGTGACTCTAAATCAAAACGACTGAGCCGGAAAATGACTAAATTGCGCGCTACCGGTGCAGTGTTGGCTGCCGGATTCCTCACATACCAGATTCGAGGCTTGTTGGACCCGTAGAAGTCAACCACGGCTAGCACGAACGTGTCTTGATAGCGTTGCGCAGCACTCCACTCTGACGACTGGAGTTCCGGATATGTGAAAGCGACAGATGATTTTACCTCCAACCGTAAGGTTTGGCTGCCTCGCCGCGCTTCTAGATCGTAACCAATTCCATGTTGGTTGCCTCTGTACAGTACATCCCACCCTTGGCGTAGGAGATCCTTAGCTACCAACAACTCGGCTCCAACACCAGTATTGACTGTCGCGGCCACCGGTGCAGGTGGGAGTGGCACAGCAGACTGCATCAAATCAGAAGGGCGCGGGGCAGCAGCCTGCACCGGCGGCATATCGTGATGCCGCTCGGATCGGCCGAGGTCCGCATCAAATACGAGAGATACCACCCTGGTGTTGTATTGCGCTTGAGGGTCGCAATCGAACAGTGCCTCAACCTGCTCAAGGGTGAAACCGAAATCCGAAGCGAAGTCCGGGATTCCGACGCGGTTTCTAGCCGGATACACTCCCGCAGGAGCAAAGCTGTAGAGCACTGAAATGAGAGGAAAGATCGGTATGGTTTTCCCATGTGGCCGGAGGTAGTCCGTGTGGACGGCTGGGTGGTCAAGATCTGTTATCTGGTAACCGTCCGGAGCTACTCGCATCCAAATTGAGTGTTCCTCACCCCGATAGGATGTGCTTCTGAGGCGACAATGGTGCCGTCCTCCCTCATCCATGGACATGTGTTGGCAGGCCAATCGCCGCTGGGGACTGTCTAACAGACGGCTTATGATGTCTGGTTCTGCTGGGCAGCCTACACCTTTCTGTATCCCGAAGTTATTGCGCCAAGTGTTGGTTGGATACCTTCGTCCGGGAGCCAGAACGTTCGTGAGGGTACTATATGGAGCTTCAGGAGATGTGCTGCCACCGAATGGCGCTGTCAGAACAACGAAGGGCTCAGGTCTATGCGTCTTCGTATACAGCCGATCGAGAAAATCCTCGATTGCTCGACTTGGAGTTGCGCCTTTGCTACCAAGATGGTGGAGAATAGTATGGCCCGCCGCCCGAAACTTGAGCATACGACGGAGGCCCAAATACAGCGCGATAAAGCGACCCCGTACGCTCGTTGTTTGCGCAAATTGACTGAGTGCATTGAGCCCTTCCTTTAGGATGTCGGATCGATCGACCGGCAGCACTTCGCACTCCCAATAGTCGTCAAAACAATGATGGATATGAAGAAACCGCGCGAGGTTTGGCGAGACACTCTAAACGGATGTCGCCGCGCGCCCATTGCTGGAACTTCGAAACGGCAGGCTTCGCATATGCAACCTCGATTTCCGGGTCTGCCACATCAGTCAAGGGAAGGTCTCCGATCGCATCTGAAACGCTGAAACCATGTGGCGCGTCTCGAGCATCAAGGGCTCCTGGTTGTAATCGAAGCTGGGATGGGGGCAAAGGGCAAAATTCGGGCTGAGGCCACGGAAGATCTCCATGATCTCGGGAGGCCAGTAGGAAGAGTCGGCGGCGCCGCTGTGGCACACCGTAGGCCTCTGCGTGGGCGATCATGACTGATGTAGAGTACGAGAAATCGTGGAAAGAACGGCGGATCTCGCGGAGCGTTTTGGCATGTCGTCGATAGGAAAGTGCCGGCACGTTTTCCATTAATGCGTAGCGTGGTCTGAGGGCCTTCGCCGCCTCCAAGAAGGCATAAACCAACCCATTCCGCGAGTCATGCGATCGAAGATTGCCAGCAGTCGAAAATCCCTGGCAAGGAGGACCGCCTGCTACCATTTGAACGCCGTCCTGCCCGGCACGTCGTCGGATTTCCTTGATGGTATAGTCGAAATTGCGGGGGTCTGAGAGATCTTTACGGAGCACCAGTTCTTTTGACGGACGATTCAGTTGGTACGTCGCGGTGGCGGCAGGGTCGTTGTCAACACTAGCCAGCACAGAGAACCCTGCGCTCTCGAACCCAAGTGAGAGTCCGCCTGCTCCCGCGAAGAGGTCCACCATCGGCCCAGGCTCAAGCACAGCCGCAATGTTGTAGGCCAGTAACGGGGGAACCGCATTGCCAACCTGGATGTAGCGAGCACGTCCTCGACCGAAGAACCGATAACAGTCCGGAAAGCTCTGCAGTCGAGCAGCCTCTCTGACAGTGATAAGCCGATTAGCCTCCGGATGAATGAAGCACCCGTTCCCTGGACGATTGAAGTAGGTAGAGATAGTGTAGCTAGGAGAGTCCCAGCGAAGCCGTCCGTAGTACGTACTGCGACTTCCGCCGCCTTGCTTTGCGCTCTTCCGAATCTGCTGGACGCGTGCAGATTTAAAGTCCTCTGGCAAATTCCTCCAATTCCCGCCTGGAGGAACGGCCCGGACAACTTCCTGGTCAAGCTGACTGAGCTTCCCGGACACGTGGTCGACTACCATCATCCCAGGTGGACTAGTTCGGCAAGCCGTGGGGAGATTCCGCGATTCAATGCTTCGGGCTCAACAAGATGGTTGAGATCAATCTCATGCAACGGTACAGAGACTTGTTGTTCAAGCCACCGGCGAGCAGTCGCTGCGGATCGGCCATGGCGCAGGATTAGTCCAAGCTTCGCAAGTCGCCGTCGACTTGAGGGAGGCACGGGAACCTCGACGAGGGAGCGTAGAGGCACCCAGCTAATGAGCTCGATGCGACGCGACTTGACTGTCAGATTGCCACTTCCAGTGACGACTTCATAATTCGTTTCTCTACGGCTCGGAAGAGTTGCGAGCATCGAAGACCCCCAAATCCCAAAGGCAAAGGGCTCCGATCGCAACAGAGCCCGCGCCGAACGCGAATCCTCCGGAAATCCTTTCAAGGAAACGGCTTCCAAATTCACATCCTGCCGCACTCGTGCAAGTGCGATGGCGCAAGACATCAAGGACTCATCGACTATGGTCCATTTCCGCCCTAGTCGCTCGGCCGCGACTGCCGTTGTTCCGCTTCCTGCGAATGGATCCAGGACGGTATCTCCCTTGTTGGAGCTAGCGCTAATGAGACGCTCAAGGAGCGCAAGCGGCTTCTGTGTCTCGAAACCAACTCTCTCTGCCGAGTGAGAGTCGAGTCGGTTGATATCCAGCCAAATGTCCTGAACCGCAACACCTTGTCCGTCGTCGATATAGCGCTTCAAACGAGGTATGCCGTTCGAGGAATACTCAATGCAACCCTGTTTGTCGAAAGCCTCCATCTGCTCACGCTTCCAGGCCCAGTGGCGACCGGGAGGAGGCCACTGGTTTCGCCAGCGGTAGTGCGCCCGGGTTCCCGTCCGATCGCCTGGTGCCGTACAGGTGATGAGCTGGTACTTGCCCCGCTCGTCTGAGTTTCTAAAATTCTTTTTGAGATACGCTTTGCTGTACTTCGAGAATACTCGGTTCCACGTGTACCTGGGGCTCTTCGTATAGAACAAGATCGTATCGTGAACTGGTCCGTAGCGTTTGGAGCTACTGTGGGCGTGGGTTCTCTTCCAAATAATCTCGTTTCGAAAATTCTCTGGACCGAAGAGGTGGTCGAGTAGCACCTTCAGATAGTGGCTCGCTGCCGGGTCACAGTGTACATAGACGGATCCTTCTTCTCGGAGGCAGCGGTGTACTTCGGCCAAGCGCGGCGCCATCATGACAAGGTATGCTGAGATGTCGGTCTTCCCGAGTGTGGTGACCAATGTATTCACGATGCTTACCGCCGACTTGGGAAGCCACTGGTCTAGGCTTTGAGCAAGTCTTCCGGTATCGCTGGACCAACGCCAACTGTCAGAGAATGCCGACTGGATCTCTCGCCCCGACTGTCGCGACATCGTCACGACTGTGTCGTATGAACGCCCAGAGTTGAACGGGGGATCGAGGTACGCAAGCGCAACAGAGCCAGAGGGAAGCTGTGCGATTGCTTCAAGGTTATCCATAGCCCATAGACGACGCATGGATGTCTACTCACCCGAATCCGAGCTGCTAATCGTCCGACTCGAAAAGAGCGGCATTTGGGCCTCAAGGTACTGGTCTACCGCGTCTCGGACGACCCACGCTCGCGAAACGCGTTTGTGTCTAGCCACGCGCTCAAGCTCGCGGTATTGCTCACGGGTCAACGTGATTGACAACCGTCTAGTGTGCCGCTCCGTGGAAGACATATGGCGTTCACCACTGTACACCACTCCGGTGACGCTAGCTCATCTTTCCTATTTCCGACCCAGCGTCGCAGCCACAATCCACTTCTCCGCCGTCGACCGCGTCGTACTGTCGCTAGACCCGGCTTGCCTCGTAGCACAATCGCTCTAGTTCGGGCTCCAGGATTTCTCGTCTGAACCGGTTTCGCTTGGGCCTACTCACCGAGCCGTCCCGGGCACACCTTCGGAAACTACTTGTAGGATACCCCCTAGGGCCTAGTCGACCTTGCGGTCGCCGAACGAGATGCAAGAAGTCTTCATAGTAGCCTTCCCGCAGGGATGATTGAGACGGGAGCGACCCCCCCCAGGGGGTGTTGCGCAAGTGTAAGTTGCGCAACACCCCCGCGCCCGCACCGGGCAGGAAAAAGGGGGGGTCGCTCCCGTCCACTTCCGCTTTCCCCGTGCGGGCGCGGCGAAGCCGGGAATGTGGCCGCAACTGCATGAGCGACAAAGGGATCGGGGAAATCGCGCGTGTAAGTCGAAAGACTTCCGCGATGTAACTTGCCTCCATTGTCTCCCTTACACCTCCAGATCGACACCGGGAAGCCCTTTCACCTCTCCATGAACCTCGTCGGTCCGCAGGTGACGCAGTTGTCGCAGGCGCTGGAGGCGCTGGGCCTTTCCCGGCGGCTGTTCCCGTGCCGCCACTATGCCGGCCACGCCCACGGACAGAGCCGGTACTTCCCCCGCAAGCTCCCCCTGGCCCTGGAGGAGGACCGGGCGACCTTCGTCTATGTCGATCCCAGCCGGCACACCGACTCGGAGCTATGCTCGTGGGGGGCGGAGCACGCCCGGCTCTGGGCCGCGCTACACGCACAAGACCACCCGGTGCACGTGGTCGCGGTGGCCCGCGACGACCTCCGGCGGGAGCGGGCAACCGCCCCCATCCTCCAATGCCGCATCCGCATCGACCGAGGCCGGACCTGGCTCTCGGTCCGGATTCCAGCGGAAACCGGGGGGAGGGTTGTGGATCGCCTAAGGGGCCGCGCGCGCCCGGTCCCGGGTGGACCCTGTAGACGTCGCGGATCCACGGGCTGCGAAGAGCACGGAAAGTCCCATTGACGGCAATGTGGCGGACCGCTCCCGGGCCGTGTTCCACCTCCGGGGGCCTGTCCGGCGAAGTCCCGGGATGTGAAACACACATGGGGGGGTGTGTTCCACTCTCGGAGCGGCGAGTGTCACAAGCCCCCTTTCCGCCATCCTGTTGAGCCCCTTCGGGTTATCCCCGCCCTTCGGGAGGAGGCGCGCCCGGACGGGGAGTCCGGGGAGGAGAAGTGAGCGACCCCCCTG
>JAPPLF010000054.1 GCA_028874215.1 Acidobacteriota bacterium | reverse complement strand
GTACCGGCGCACGGACCTGTTCGAGCGGCGGCGCGTGCTCATGGAGGACTGGGCGAGCTATCTGGCTGGCGGGAATCGGCCACTGGTGTCCGGCCGGCGGCGTTGAGCCGCCGTGGTGGTCCTCCCGGCAGGCTTCGGGATCCGGCATTCGAGCTGGCGTTTCAAGCACTGTGGAGGATAAGGGGGCGATCCTGTATGTTTAGATTGTTCTGGATTGACCTTCGGCAGCCTAGTTGTGGAGACAGCCGAAATGATTGATAGCAGCGCGGCTTGGTTTGTCGACGGCTCGTACCTTTTCAAGCTATGGCAGGCATTACGCCGTTCAGACAAGCTAGATTATTTGCTGCTTCGGAAGCACTTAGAAGAAAAATTCCAAGTGAAAATAGCGGATGCGTACTATTTCAACGCGGACCCAGATCCGCCGACCGCCAAAACCAACGCATTCCACAGTGCTTTGGCCTACCCACCACCTGGCGGCCCCGGACTGCGAGTAAAGCTCTACTGGCTGCAGAAACGCGCTCTGTATTGGCCACAAGCTTGGGGGGGTGGACCGGTTTTGCATCCGGGCAACAAGCGCCAATATGAACTAATCCAACAAAAGGCTGTCGATGTCGGTCTGGCGTTTCACTTGATGCGTTCTTATGGACACCGGCAATGGCGAACGCTCTTTCTAGCGGCTGGTGATGGTGACTTCCACGAAGCGATTCAGCACCTCGTCGAACATCGAGATGTCGCCGTGATCCTCATCGGAACATTGAATTCGATGAGTCGTGAACTGTTGCCGTATGCTCAGGCCATAGAGGAGGTAGATGTAATTGCCGACTCCATTGCAAGATGAGGTGCCCGGTCACGGCGTCACGGCGGATCTGGCCTTTAGGCCTGAGTCGGAGGTCGCGGCAGGGTTTCACTGTACTTATTCCCTCGTCCAGGATCCGCGACGGCTGGCCAGCACCAGAAGGTCGACACCTACCCTATTGACAGGCCGAAATCGGGCGCCGCGAGCTCTGCCGGTGGATTTAGCCCGATCCGCGAAAATGCGATTGAAACGCACGACGTATGTTGGCTGAGACCAGGGGACGAAGGTAAAGAATAGGTCTGTGGGCGGTGCCTGGGCTCCTTGTGCGGTGGCGACGGGATCGGTGAACTCCGGTACGCATCGGTCCATTGGCTACGTACTTCTGGGCCACTTGGTAAGCGTGGCTGGCGCGCTGGGCACACTTTTTAGGACTTTTCGCCAGCAGGGTGCTTACGCCAGAGGTAGCTCGCAACTGCCGCACAGGTGCCGAGCATGAATAGAGCTTCTTCCAGGCCGACGTACTCACCTGTTGGCTCTGGCGATCCGTGGCGAACGCCAGCCTGGTTTGTATAGGTCCATATGTTTTCCATCGCCCGCACGAGTTGAGGATGCCAAAATGCGGGATTTTTCTTGATTTCATTCAACGCCGCCCCAAATGTTTGGGCCCTAGGCACGAGAGTTCGTGCGACGGACTCGGCGGCATCGACGCTATTTTTGATGCTGCCCGCCCAATCTCCCCGATTGATATCCTTTGATGCATCGCGAAGGAAGTCCTCGGCGGCACTGAGCCCCCCCTGCTGCAATGTGTGCAGCGCCTTGGTCAGGGACCGTCCTTCTTCTGGTGTGCTTGCCGGAAATATAGTAGGAGGACCATTGTCGTCGATGATGTAGGCCACCATTCCCTTTTCAAAGGCCTCTTTCATTTCGTCGACTAAGTCCGCCGGACACTGAGCGTGGCGCAGGATGAACTGAACGAGATCAAAGACCTTGTTGAAAGGGTGCGTCATTACGGCTTGGCGAAGGTCGTCCTTAGCGCCCTCAAAGTCCCACAGATCCAACGCTTGGTTATCTACGTCCAGATGCTTATCCCGAAGAATGTCATACCAGACGAGTTCGACAAGTCCGGGTCCCCAGGTCTTTTCATAATCGAGGCTGGAAAAAAGAACATCCCACATCTTGGTTCTGGCCACACCAGACAATTCCTCTAACTTCAGACGTTGAGGTATCTCCTCGTAGCCGTACGCCTGGGAGAATGTCAGCGTTCTCGGGTCGCCGTACTGAGATTTCAAGATGGTTCCTCCGTGCTAGGGCGACCGCGGGGAGCCAGAAGAACACCCAGGCCCGTATGCTTCACCCCGTTGGCACCTTCTGGATCGTCGATCGGAGGTGCTCCTATCGGCTCGATTTTTCAGCGGGACGACACCTCCTCCTTTCCCGATCCAGTTAGCGCTCTCGCTTCTTGCCCCGGCGCCGCCTCACGGCCGCCATGATCTGAGGCCAATACTCCTTAAGGAATATAACAGCCATTTCTTCGTTCCGGATCGCCTTCTGCACCTTGGACAGGAACAGCGATCCTACCATCCTCATTGGGAGGGTGAGGGAGTTCCCCAATGCGGAAATCAAGCTCTGCCTTTGGCCTCGAACTCCAGACTCCGATGGAAGAATGCTCTCAGCAGTCTGGCAAAAGGGTCCGTGTTGTCAGTCCCTCATGAGAGGCAGACGCGTCCGGCAGAGCTGAAGAATCCGGGCCAGGTTCCCCGTCGGGTAACGCCCACCGTGCTTCCTAGTTATGGGCGCACAGGCGCTGAATTCCTGGCCTCATCCCATTCTTGTAGTTTTCGAGCCTGCCCCCTGCAAGTCTGCCGCCGTGAGAAATTTTTCTTCACATGAACTGGGAGTAGCCTCTCGCGGCCCGCTTGCAGACACGTTCGACGAGTTCAGCACTTTCCCCAAAATATTCGTCGGCAAGCTGTATGCTCCAAGAAATCGGTTCGAACTTACCCCCGTTCGCCGGTTTCCACCGCTCTTCGATTACGGGGATTTTGTAGTCGCACTGTAGTTTCTTCGCCATCTCCTTGTGTGGGTGGCCATCGTAGTGCGCGATGCAGTTCCTGACTTCTTTCATTCCCATCAACGCGTGCCAGTCGTGGTTGGGTTCTGTTATGGGCACGCCGATTTTCCTGAATGCGTCTTTCATGCCTTCCAAGGACATCTTCCGAATGCATCCCTCCACCGGCGCACCTGCCTTGCGAAGGTGGCGCAATGTTCGCCGGAGAAATCTCTCAATCACTGTGAATAAACCGAAAATGGAGAAGTTCCTCTTTATCTCCCGCAGATCCTCCAATTCGTCGCGATATTCGAGGTGAAAGACCTCGATCTCATCATCTGTCAGATGGGCTATCTCATCCTCCAGGTCCTTGAACCCTCTTTTGAAGTGCCTCTCGCCTTCGTCGTAGAAGTTTTTCAGTCTGCCGATATTGTGGCGCATGATGGACAGCCGAGCAGCGACGATTACCCCCCCTCCAAGATTGGCGGGCCGAGACTTTTTTCTTGCCATGGCGATTCTCCTTTCGAAGCTGGACGCGTGGGTGATCGGCCCATCTTGAGATGCCGAAAGAGACCCGGAGTCTCACGCAGGAGCGATTGGGATGCCGCCTAGGAGTGGACTCAGAAGGGGATCCGCTCGACGATGCTGCGGGTGACACGCCGGCGCCGGCGGTCGTAGAGCTGGATCGTGCACGGGTGAGAATGCCCGACCAGGTGCTGGACCTCTTCGACCGGGACGTTTTGGGAGAGCAGGGCGGTGACGACCATGACGCGAAAGGAGTGAGGTGTCAGGTTGTCGGGGAGCCCAGAGGCGGCGAGGTGGCGCTTGAGCATGGCTCGTTCCCGAAACCTCAATGGGGAGTCCAGATCAATGGCTGCGAAAAGCCGCCGTGATTATTGCGGCAGGCTGATTTCCGGGGTCTTGCGGTCGAGTACTTGGTGCTAGATCCCCCGAACTGAGTGCAAGGGGTTCAGGACGACGGCGTGGCGGGTGACCAGTGCGTCGAAAAAATGCCGCAAGCCGGCGAGGGCTTGGTTCTTGGTGGCGGCCGAGACGGGTAGGTCCCGCAGGAACCGGCCAGCCAAGCCGGGCGTGCCGCGGTGGAACTCCAAGTCCTCGCCCTCGCAAAACTCGAGGAACCACCCGACGGCCCGGCCGTAGGCCCGGCGCGTCTCAGGACTGGAGATCCGGTCGAGAAGATCTCGTCCGCAGCAAATTATGCGGCTGCCGGCGCGATTGACGACCGGAGGGAGCGCCGGCGCAGCGATGTCGCCACGGACGGGTTTACACTCAGCGGAAGCGTGCAGCGGGCCGGGCACAACCAGTCACGGTAGCGTACGTTACCCACAATAATTCGCGACCCACCGAGCCGGTGTCGCAGGATGGACACATGGAAACCGAGACTATCGGGTCGAACTAGGTGAGCAGTATTGCGAACGTTGTAGACGGTCGCCGAGACAGTTCCGCACTTGGCAGTCGCAAAGGTTTACGGCGACTCGTTTCGCGTCTGTGTAAAGGGCCTCTCGTGCCGATCCGGAAGTGTGAATGGGACATGCGGGGTGGATTCACAAAAAGCGGTCCCGGCGATTCACAAATCCACTTTCCCCGAACTCTTTGTTGCTCATGCCGTTACGGCCACATTCCCGGCTTCGCCGCGCCCGCACGGGGAAAGCGGAGGTGGAAGAAACGCCCTATGAAGTGGAGAAATGTGGTCCTCGTACCGGCTGGATCGGCGGCAGTGATCTGGCGCTCCGGATAGGGTCCCCTTCCCGGGCTTGGAGACAATCCCGTATCGGATCGGATCGCGGTTCACGAGCCGATGCTGCATGCGGTGTTCCAGGCTGGGGACGATTTGGCTCCAAGCATCGCCGTCTGGCGCCCACTGATTCCTTTCGGTGTCCTGGATCCTTGCGCCAAGCGTCGGCGAGTCCACAGCCTTCCAGCCAGCGCGGCCAACAAAAGTGCCACCACTGAGATGATTACGATACCAACGTGGGTCCAGCTCATTCTTGCAGCGGCCGCTTCCACCAGCGTTATGGGAGCCTCGACACGATGGCGAGGAGTCCAGCGCCGGCGGACACGATCGCTCCGGTCTGGAGCCAGAGGGCGCAGGAGTGCGGCATATGCGGGCCTTGCCGCACCGGGAGTTGGCCTCGGTGCTCAGGAAGCTACGGGCCTCGGACCCGAAGGACCTGGCCCTGTTGGCCTTCGAGTTCCTGGTGCTCACGGCGGCGAGGGGGGACGAGGCGGCGCTGGCTCATATGGTGAAAAACAAAGTCGAGGCGGCGTACCGGCGGACGGATCTGTTCGAGCGCCGGCGGGTCATGGAGGACTGGCCAAGCTATCTGGCTGGCGGGAGGCGGCAACCGGCTTCCGTCGGGCTCCGTTGATCTGCCGTGGTCGTCCTCCCGGCAGGTTTCGTAATCTGGGGTTCGAGCCGGATTCCGAAAGGTCGATCTTGACCGCTGAAAAATGGGGTTCCGTGCCGATCGGGGAGTGCACATGAGACAACGGGGGACATGTGCACAGTGAGGGCTCTCCGACGTGCACGGAGACTATTCTCTAACCTGCTGGCCCCGTTCGGGTTACGGATCGTCTCCCGGCGTCGGCGGTGCCGCACGGGGAAAGCGGAGGTTGAAGGTGTCCCGTTTTCGTGGACGGTTTATTGGTGCGGTCTACGTTGTCCTTAGGTTTAATACCCCTTCTGTCGGTGGGGAGCAAGACTTCCCCCCGACGACGGTCAATGGCCATCGAGGATGTCAGGGTTTTGGCCATTGACA
>JAPPLF010000053.1 GCA_028874215.1 Acidobacteriota bacterium | reverse complement strand
TGATGGAAGAATTATCGTGCAGAACGCTGACTCGACTTAATCAGACCTTCCCTAAATAGAATGAAAAGTAACGAAGGAAAATGTTGGGAATTGGAACGGGGGCGTTGTTGAAGAAGAGGGGTAGGAATGTTCCCTCGCGGACTCTCGCGGTCGGCGACGGGAAACATTGGCGGCATTGGGTCACTTCGCTTGTTCGGCGGCAGGAATGCCGCCGCTCCCAGGGGAGATTCTTGATGTCGGGGGTATTGAAATGAGGAAGATTTTGGTTCCGTTGTTTGCCTTTTTGTTTTTAGCGGCCTCGTTTTCGAGTCAGTCGCCTGCCGAGGGGCCGGAGAAGGCCCAACTCCAAGTCCGGGAGACGATCCGGAATCAGAATCAGGAAGCGGAGGAGACGGTTCTCTACTTTCCCGACTATGTGGACGGTGGCGGATGGTCGGTGCAGTTGGCGCTCAGCAATGTCGATCCGGATGCGGGAGCCGAGGTTGTGGTTGAGGTCTACGACGAGGAGGGCCGGCCCGTACCGGATCTGTTCGAGTCGGGTTTGACTTTCGAGATTCCCGCCTTGGGCAGCCGGGTGTTGCGGAGCTCGGGCGCGGGGGCGATCCGGCGCGGCTGGATCCAGGTCCGCGCCCGTACGGACTCGGTCAGCGGACTGTTGACCTACAAGGAGGGGACGACGGGGATCGAGGTGAGCGTGGAGCCGGCCGGGCTGGACGGGCGTTTCGCGCTGTTCGTGGAGGAGACGGACGAAGTCGGAGCGGGAGTGGCGGTCTTCAAGCCGGAGGCGTCGTCGAGCATCCGGCTCCGGGTCCGGGACGAAGAGGGGAACGACCCGCTGGACGGTGGGATCGTGTCCCACGGGAACTTTCACCAGTCGGCGCGCACGCTGCCCGAATGGTTCGACGCGGAGGGGATCGACCGGGGATTTCTGAAGGACTTCCGGGGTCTTTTGTTCCTGAGTGGCGAGGACGAGTCGAGATTTTCTCCGCTGGGGCTGCGGTTCGGAAAGCGGAACCAATCACTCTCGTCGGTGCCGGCGATCCGGGACGAGGTGCAGGAACCGACGGAGACGACCCTTTACTTTCCGGACTACGTGGACGGAAGCGGCTGGTCGGTGCAGTTGGCGCTCAGCAACATCGCTACGGAAGCCTCTGCGTCGGTGAGCGTGGAAGTCTTCGACGAGGAGGGCCGGCCGGTCCGGGATCTGTTCGATGTGGAACCGGCGTTCCTGATTCCGTCGTTGGGCAGCCGGGTGCTGAAGAGCGCCGGCGCCGGGGCGATCCGGCGGGGCTGGATCGAGGTGGAGTCCGAGTCGGCGGCGGTCAGCGGGTTGTTGACCTACCGGCAGGCCGGGACGGGTGTTGAGGTGAGCGTGCAACCGGTGGAGCTGGGAAGCCAGTTCGCCCTGTTCGTGGAGGAGTCGCCGGCGATCGGCGCCGGAGTGGCCATCTTCAAACCGGACGCCGCTTCGACCGTGGAGCTGCGGGTTCGGGATGAAGAGGGGAACGACCCGTTGGAGGGGGTGTTCATCAACCACGGAAACTTTCGGCAACTGGCGCGAACGCTCCCGGAATGGCTCGGCGCGGAAGGAGTGGATACGGGGTTCCTGGCGGACTTTCGGGGTCTGCTCTTCCTTCGAAGCGAGGACGATTCGCCATTCGCTCCACTGGGACTGCGGTTCGGAAAGACGAGCCATTCCCTCTCGTCGGTGCCGGCGGTGCGGGTCATGGACGGAGACGGGGCCAGCGGAGGCGTGGCGCCTCCCCCGACGGTGAAGCTGTCGGTTTCGCCGGGTTCCATCGATTGGGGTGAGAGCGCCACGTTGACCTGGTCTTCGACGAACGCGGTCGGTGCGGAGATCACGCCGGACATCGGTGCGGTGCCGGCGTCGGGATCGCGGCCGGTGTCGCCGCGGGCCACGACGACGTATCGGATCACCGTGCGCGACGCCGTCGGACGGACGCAGACGGCGTCGGTCACGGTGGGGGTGGTGGTTTCCGAGCAGGCCGCGTTGACGGCTCTCTACGAGTTCGCCGGCGGGTCCGGGTGGACCGACAGCGGGAACTGGGGGACCGGCCGCCCGCTCGGGGAATGGCACGGGGTGGATGTCGATGCCGGGGGGCGCGTCACCCGGTTGGTCCTCAGGGACAATGGGCTGGCGGGCGAGTTCCCGCCGGAACTGGGCGCCCTGACTCACCTGACGACCCTCGATCTCAGCGGCAATGCCCTGACGGGACCGGTCCCGGCGGAACTGGGTTCGCTCGTCAACCTGACGTCTCTCGCGCTCGGGAACAATGAGTTGACCGGGCCGATCCCGCCTCAACTGGGGTCCCTCGTCAGATTGGAAACCCTGGAGCTCGGGGGAAATGCCCTGACGGGGCCGATCCCGCCCGGTCTGGGTTCGCTCGCCAATCTGGAACTTCTCAGTCTCATCGACAATCAACTCTCCGGGCGGATACCACCGGGACTGGGGTCCCTCGGCAACCTGACGAGCCTCGGCCTGAATGGAAACAACCTGACGGGGCCGATCCCGCCCGAACTCGGTTCACTGGCCGAGGCGACGTCTTTCAGCCTGCAGAGCAACTTCCTCACCGGCCCGATTCCGGTGGAGCTGAATTCACTTTCAAGCTTGAGGACCCTCGACCTGAGCGACAACGCCCTCACCGGTCCCGTCCCGCCAGGCATGGGCGATCTCGCCAAACTGGAGCAATTGTCGCTCCAGAACAATTTTCTGGTGGGTTCGATTCCGCCTCAACTGGGCGATCTCGCCAACTTGAATACCCTCAGACTCGACCGCAACAGACTGACGGGCTCGATCCCGCCGGAATTGGGCTCGCTCGCCGAATTGGAGCATTTGTGGCTTTCCCGCAATCAGTTGACGGATGCGATCCCGCCCGAACTCGGTGCGCTGGCCAAGCTGTGGAACTTGTCTCTACGCCTCAACCGCCTGACCGGACCGGTTCCAACTGAACTGGGGTCGGCTGCCGGACTGCGGTTCCTGTTTCTGGACTGGAACCGCCTGACCGGACCGCTGCCGGAAAGCCTCCTGGCGATGGACCTGGAGGAGTTCCGGATCGCACAGAACGGAGGTCTCTGCATACCCGGAAGCCCCGATTTCACGGCCTGGTCGAGCGAAATCGAGGTGCTTCACGGCAGGGCGTACTGCAACGAGTCGGACAGGGCGGTGCTGGAGGCGTTCTTCGAAATCACCGGCGGGCCGGACTGGACGAACTCGGACGGGTGGCGCGGAGAAGGAACGTTGGGAGAATGGCACGGAGTCAGCGTCGATTCCCTGGGCCGGGTCACGGCGCTCGACCTGGCCGGCAACGGACTGGAGGGGCGGGTTCCCGGCAACTTGGGGAGTTTGCGGCAGATGACCGAGCTGAGGATCGGCGGCAACGCCCTCTCCGGCCGCCTGCCCCTGTCCCTGTCTTCACTCACTTCGCTTCAGGAATTCCACTACGCGGACACCGATCTCTGTGTCCCGGCCGGGGAATCGTTCCGGGCGTGGATGAGCGGCATACCGTCTCACGAGGGGACGGGCACGGATTGTCCGCCTCCGTCGGACCGGGAAATCCTGTCGGTGCTGTTCGATGCGACCGGGGGTCCGCACTGGACCCTGCGGGATAACTGGATGACGGACCGTCCCCTGAAGGAATGGCGCCGCGTCGGAGTCAACGACGACGGGCGCGTGGTTACGTTGTATCTCGGGAACAACAACTTGACAGGAACGATCCCGGTGGAACTGGGCTCGCTCACCCGCTTGACGGATCTGAATCTCGGCTACAATGCCTTGACGGGTCCCATCCCGCCGGAACTCGGCTCGCTCGCCGAGCTCATCCACCTGAACCTCGACTACAACCGGCTGACCGGGCCGATCCCGCCGGAACTGGGCGCACTCTCCAACCTGGAGACGTTGCGGCTCTTCGGCAACATGTTTACGGGAGGGATCCCGGCAGAGTTGGGGTCGCTCGCCAACCTGACGGACCTGAACCTGGACTTGACCGGCCTGACCGGCTCCATCCCGCCGGAGTTGGGCGCGCTCACCAACTTGAGGGATTTGTGGATCAGGGGAAACTCCCTGTCCGGCCCGATTCCCCCGGAACTCGGCGCACTCGCCAACCTGGAGAACTTGTGGCTCCGGGCCAACGGCTTGACGGGATCGATCCCGGCGGAGTTGGGGTCGCTCGCCAGTCTGAAGACGCTGGATCTCGCCTGGAATGATCTGACCGGCTCCATCCCGCCGGAACTGGGCGCCCTCGGCAACCTGGAAGGGCTGTGGTTCGAAGGGAACGCCCTGTCGGGCGCCCTTCCGCCGGAACTGGGGAAACTGACCAAGCTGGAGTTCCTTCGGATGCAGGACAATGAACTGACGGGCGCCGTCCCGCCGGAATTCGGTGGATTGGAGAATGTGCGCAGCATCGTGCTCTCGAATAACGGCGGGATGACCGGAGCGTTGCCCGCCCGGCTGACGGATCTCGGCCGGCTGGAGGAACTTCTGGCCAACGGCGCGAACCTCTGCGCACCTTCGGACGCCGGGTTTCGGGATTGGCTGTCCGGCGTCTGGAAACGGCGGATCGGGATCTGCGGCGCCGGCGATCCACCGGACGTGATCCTGACTCAGGCCGTCCAGTCGCGAGAATTCCCGGTGCCGCTGGTGGCGGGAGAGGAAGCCCTGCTCCGGGTGTTCGTGGAACCGGACCGCGGGACCGGGTCGGATCTCCCTCCGGTCCGGGCCACTTTTTATCGGAACGGGACGATGACGCACGTGGTGGACATTCCGGGGAAGCCGGTTCCGATTCCGGGAGAGTTTTACGAAGGGGATCTGAACGCCTCCGCCAACGTTCTGGTGCCCGGTTCGGTGGTGC
The DNA here is from genome assembly GCA_028874215.1 of Acidobacteriota bacterium. Classification (NCBI taxonomy): domain Bacteria; kingdom Pseudomonadati; phylum Acidobacteriota; species Acidobacteriota bacterium. Next base: position 31,889 of record JAPPLF010000053.1, on the reverse strand, counting down.
AACCGGGATTGGAGATGGTGATCGACGTCGACCCGGAGGGAACGCCGGGTCCCGATGCGGGCGTGACGAAGCGGATCCCGGAGAGCGGCCGCCTGGCGGTCGACGTCCGGACGATGCCCGTCTTCGATCTGACCGTGATTCCATTCCTATGGGATGAGAATCCGGATTCGTCGATCGTGGAATTGGCCGAAGGCATGGCCGGTGACCCCGGGGCCCATCCCCTGCTCAAGGAGACACGGGCGCTGCTGCCCATAAAGGAACTCGACGTCAAGGCCCATGCGCCCGTGTCGACCTCGACCAACGACCCCGTGTCGCTGTTCGGCGAAACCGCAATCATCCATGCCATGGAAGGGGCTGGTGGGTACTACATGGGCACGATTGGAGGCGAGTTCACCGGTGGTCTCGCCGGTTTGGGCCAACGACCCGGCCTGATCAGTTTCTCCATACCCCATCCGGTGATCATGGCGCATGAGCTGGGCCACAACTTGAGCCTGGCCCATGCGCCCTGCGGCGCGCCGGCCGCGCTGGATCCGGCGTTTCCGCAGATGGACGGTTCCATCGGCGACTGGGGATACGATCTCATCGAGCCTGGGCGGGTGTTTCCGCCGGTCTGGCCGGATCTGATGGCCTACTGCCGCACCGAGGCCCAGTGGATCGGCGCTTATCACTTCACCAACGCGCTCCGTTACCGCTTGTACGCCGCAGGCAGCGCCGAGGGGTCCGCGCTGGTGGCGGCGCCGGCGAAGAGCCTCCTGCTTTGGGGCGGCGTCGGGTCCGACGGGACTCCGTACCTGGAGCCGGCGTTCGTGGTGGATGCTCCGGCGCGGCTTCCGCGGTCCGGCGGGGAGTATGAGATTACGGGGAGGGACGGGGACGGGGAGGAGTTGTTTTCGTTGAGCTTCGCCATGCCGGAGCTGGCCGACGGGGACGGGAGGTCGTCGTTCGCGTTTGTTCTGCCCGTGCGGGCCGGATGGGCCGGCGAGTTGGCCGGCATCACGCTGTCGGGGCCGGGAGGGTCGGTCCGGTTGGATGAGGAGACCGACCGGCCGGTGAGCATCCTGCGGGATCCGCGGACGGGGGAGATCCGGGGGATTTTTCGGGGTCCGGCGCCAGAGGACGGGAGCGGGGACGATGCCGTGTCCGCGTTGGCGGCGGAGCCGGGAATGGAAGTGCTGACGAGTCGCGGGATTCCGGCGGCGGAGGATTGGAGTCGATAGGGGAGAGGGAAGGAAGGGCGATTGGAAGGGCGATTTCCTAATCGCCCGGTACTGCGCCTGTTCTCCTGCTGCTCGGGAATCGGCGGTTAGGAAACCGCCGCCCCCGCCCCAGTGTTTGGAAGGGCGGTTTCCTAATCGCCCGGCTTTGCTCCTGGTTTCCCGCTGCTCGGGAATCGGCGGTTGGGAAACCGCCGCCCCTCCGGCGACAGGAAAGTCGTCGCTCCGTCGCTCCTGTTACGATTCCGGTGTGATGAGAGGTCCGGCGGTCAGTGTGGTCATTCCTTGCTACGGGCATGCCGAGTTGCTGCCCCGCCTGTTGGAGGCCTTGGAAGCTCAGGAGACGTCACTGGATTTCGAGGTCCTGGTGGTGGAGTCGGGGGGAGACGAGGCGGCGAGGCGGCTCGAGGGGCGATTTCCCGGGTTGCGGGTGCTGTCCCAGGAGGGGCGGCTGTTTCCGGGGGCGGCGCGGAACCGGGGGGCGGCGGAGGCGCGCGGCGCCGTGCTGGCTTTTGTCGACGCCGATGCGGTCCCGGAGGCCGGGTGGCTGGAGACGCTTCATGCCCGCCTGCTGTGCTCGGAACAGATCGCCATGGTTTCGGGGTGGGTGGGACTCCCGCCGGGGACCGGCGCGGCGGGGCAGGTGCTGCATTGGATCGAGTTCTCGTCGTTCCTGCCGGGGCTGGCTTCGGGAGATCGGGACGCCCTGTCCAGTTGCAATCTACTGGTCAGGAAGGCGGACCTGGCGGCTTGCGGGGGCTTCGACGAGGAAATGGGGATGGCGGAGGACTTGATGCTCTGCCGGAAGATCGGGCGGCGCGGGAGAGGACGGCTCTGTTTCGACGGGTCGACGGGGGTCTGGCACCCGAACGACGTCGCTTGGGACCGGGCCCGGGTTCATCTCGGACGCCTGGGGTATTGGAGTGGGCGATTTCGGACCCTGGAGCGCGTGCCGGGATCGTGGCTGCGGCATTGCCCGGCGCTGAGCCTGGCGCTTCCGCTGTGGCGGTTGCCGCGGATCATGGGGCGATTGTTCCTTATTAATAATATGGTGTGGACGGGCGCCCTGGCGCGGCTTCCCGGGTTGGCGGCGGGGCTGGCGGTCTGGGCGGGGGGATTCTACCGGGGTCTGCGGGAGGGCGGACGACGCCCCTCGCACCGGTTCTCCTGTTGAGCCACCTGGCGGGGCGGAGTAAAATCGGGTATCGGGGAGAGTGAGTGAAAGGAACATTCCAATGACCCTTGAACTCATGGCAATCATCGCCGCCACCATCACACTCGGCGGCCTCATCCTCACGCAGTCCCGCGCAGCCGCACGGGAACGCGCCGAAATCCGCGAACGCATGTCCCACCTCGAAGTTTCGCTGGGCGAGCGCATGTCTCGCCTCGAAGTTTCGCTGGAGAAGCGCATGGCCCGCACCGAAGGCACTCTCGACGTGCTCCGGGAATACTTCGTGGGATCAGGCCGCGGCGCCGTCTGACACGAGCGGCGGTTTCCCAACCGCCGGACTCCGGAGCGCCTATCTACCACCAACGAACGGGCGATTGGAAATCGCCCCTCCTCGAAGGTCCGTCTTCAATCCGGTCTTCGCCGGTAGACATCCCGGCGGTGGGCGACGCGGACAACCAGCACGACGAGGATCGATTCGCGCACTTCGTAAATGACACGGTGATCCCCGACGCGAAGCCGGCGGAGGCCCCGCATATCTCCTTTCAGCGCATTGCCGAGGAAAGGATTCTCCGCCAAGCGGTCGATGGCCGCAACAATCCGTCTTTGGTCCGGCTTGACGACCCGATTCAACTCTTTGGCCGCGCTGGCCTTAATCCGTATCGAGAAGATCACGCCTGACCTGATCCCAATCCAGCACCGGATCGCTCGGGTCCCGCAGCCGGTCGACGGCTGCGGAGAGATCGTCGAAATCCTCGAGGTAACGCTCGACCGCCCGGCGGACGACCTCCGCCCGGCTGCGCCTGAGACGGCGGGCGGCTGCATCCAGCGCGCTGACCACCGTATTCGGCAGGCGCGCGGTAATCTGGGTCTTGGTTTCTGTGATGTCAGTTGATTGCATTTACATCACATTACTTCCGAACGATGTTGAGTGCAATTCCGTTATGGGCTGGCCGCGGGAGGGAACGGGTGTGAGAGAGAAGAGAAGAACGGGCGATTGAACTCGCCTTCCTCACTCCTTTTACGGCTTGGCTTCCGGCTCGACGGCGGAGGGGAGGCCGGGGAGGGGAGGGGGTGACACGGGGCTGTCGACCACGGGCTTCACGGACTCGCCGCGCTTGAGCTGGTCCAGCTTTTTCCCGGTGAGACCCAGGAGGCCTCTGGCGCCGGGACTCACGTAGTTGTAGAGGACGCGGACGGTGAAGAGCTGCTCCTTGGCATCTTCATCGCCGCCCCGTTTCAGCAGAAGGCGGAGTTCATTCCTCAAGCCCTTCCCGGACTCGTTCCCGATGTAGCGGAACGACAGGCGGAGGTCCTGGCCCGCGGCGACGGAGCCGGCGCTCTCCAGCAGCTCGAAACGGGTCCGGTCGTAGTCGATTCGAGAGATCTGGACCGTTTCAGACAGGCCGTTGCGAATCCGGACCGCACCCTGTTGCGTCCGGTCCAGGAAGTGGATCTTGACCTGCCGGGGGACCACCTCCAACGTTCCCGGGTTCGGGCCGCTCGGTTTTGGCGCCGGGCCGCCGATGAACGCCCTTCTGAACTGCTCCGGATTCGGGGGAAGAATCCGAATCCGCCATCCGTCCGGCTGGCGTATCCAGATCTCGCGGGTGGGCACGGGATAGTAGCTCGCAGACGGCAAAAGCATCTGCTGCAATTTCACCGTCACCAGCGCTTCGTCCGGGGCCCGGAGTTCGATCCGGTCCAGCTCCCAGGAGCGAAAGTTGTTGGTGGGGCGGTTGAGGAACGGATTCCGGCTCTCCGGAACGACGTATTGGAGGGCTCCCACCTTGTCGCCCTTCTGAAGCAGGTCCCAGAAGGCTTGGACCGACTTCTCCAATTCCGGGTCGACGGCGGGAGTTGAGAAGAGGCCCAGGTAAAGGAGCAGACAAATCATGTCCGGAGCCTCCCGAAACGAACGGAACCCAAAATGCCCACTCGGGAGAATGTCCCAAGTGGGAAAGAACCGTATTGAACGATGGAAAAATAAAAGAGCCGGGGGCTGCGCCATGACCCAGGGGCAGCCCCCGACTTCAACTTCCGTTGCTCCCGTCCCCGGATTTCCCGGTCCGGCAACGGGAGTCCCTGCCTGGAAATTATCCTGCAGGGATTCTCACCGTCACCTTGCGACGATGACGGTGTTCAAGTCCGGAATATTCCGCTACTTATTCGTGCGAACCCGAGTCCATGTCCGAGCTCATCATCATGGGCTTGATCCCTGCGCCATGGCGGGACACGGGCGGCGACATGGTTCCGTGCTGATTCACGAAGCTGCCGATGACGGTGCGGGTTCCGGCAACGCCGTCGAAGTTGGCCACGACCCAGCCGTAGCCCACGAACTCCATGTCACCCACGATCTCGCTCAAGAGCACAGTGTAGGTCTGGCCCTTGCCGAGCATCCCGTCGGTCAAACCGGAGCCGGGCGAATCCATGGAGGTCTCATGCATCATCATGGTGCCGTCCCGGTTGTAGAGGTAGATCTCCAGGGTGCCCATCTCGTTGTAGCCCTCGCCATAGCCGCCCGAGGCGTCGATCCCGGCCGGCGCCGCCAGGACGTTGCTCACGGAAATGGCCGTGTCGAATGCATACATGGGATCTTCATTGGGAATGCTGACCAGGTAGCTGGCGAAAACGGCAGACTGCTCTGACGTGTGCCCGGCCGCCATGAAGGAAACTGAGGTGCCTGCCATAGCCGTTGCGCCGAAGGCCACGGTCAGCAGGACTGCCGAAAAAAGCATCGCTCTCGATTTGTTCATTCCCTTACTCCTCTGCAAAATGACGATTGGAAACAATAACCCGGACCGCACCGAAATACTGCCGTCCGACTACAAAAACACGCTACTTGTTCCGCCGAAACTGATTTTCCTAGAGATGCCACAGGTTCTCGAAAGTCGCAACATTCCTAACCGCGTCACCACCACACCACCATCTGGCGGGAGTCAAGCCTAAAGTAGTCTCCCACGATAATCAAGCCGGGATATTGCGGCGCCGGAAAGGACGCGTAGAGGGCATAGCCCTGCTCCGTCTTTTCGAAAACGGAAAAACAGACGAAGTCCTCGTAGACCAACACTTCCGGGGCAGCCTCTTCGTCCGGGCCCTCCATTTCCAGAGTGTGGAGGGAGTGCCGGGGAAACGTCAGGCGCCGTGGCCGACCGTCGTGAAAGAAGGTGGAGAAATACATGGATCGGCCCATGTCCCGGTCCAGGATGTAGAGTCGCTTGTCCAGGCGCCTGAGGTTGGAGGTCATGACGATTCCGGGCGAAAAGGACAAGGCCAGCTCCTTGTCGTGGACCCACTGCTCCCCGTCCCGCGTGTAGATGGTGAGTCCGGGTCCGACGTCGGTCACCAGGACGATTTCCGACTCTCCATCGCCGCCGAAATCGAAGAGGGCGAAATTCAGGACCTGCCGGCGGAGAAGGTGACCTTGAGCCTGGAGCTCGAACTGGCCCGTGCCGTCGCCGATTTCCGTCTTCAGCAGGGCGCCCAGGGGACCGTTCATGGCCCGGACCATGTCCAGATGGCCGTCCTCATTCAAGTCGGTCACCAGGAGGCGTTCGTCCTCGTCGAACACCCGGAACCCTTCAGGATTGGGCCCGATGGTGAAGGTCCGGTCGTTTTCCAGAATGAACCGGTTCCGGGCGTCCCGGCGGCCCTTGTAGACCCGTTGGGCGCTCCCTCCGGAGCCGTAGTCGCCGACCACGACAAAGTCGAATGGGGGGTCCGGGCGGATGACGCCGCCCCCGGGACGAAACGGGGGCGGAGGGGGAGCCGGGGGCACGGGGTCGGGTCCGACGGGTGGCGCGGGCGGCGGATTCGGCGTCTCCGGCGGAGGCGCGCCGGCGGACGGATCGCCGGTGTCTCCGGTTCCGTCGTTGGGGTCGTCGCCGGTGACGTCATTGGGGTCCGCCCGGTCGAGAAAGGCCCGCCGGAAGGGATTGCGGGCGTTCATATAGGGGTTGCCCAGCGAGCGGCCGGCGCCGAATTGGCTCCAGGCCGCCTGGTAGTCGCGCTCGAACTGCCGGAGCTCGTCCGCCCGGGCCATCATGTCGTCCGTGGAGCGGGCCTCGGGAGCGATCGGCTCGACTGCCGCTCCGGGACCCGCCGCATCCGCGGTCCCGCCGGTGGAGGCGGAGACTGGGGGAGAGGCGCCGCGCGAGGTGCTTCTCGATGGGCTGGTCCGGCGGCGCGGGGACGAAGCGCGCCGGCCGGACGACGAGGAGCGGGAGGTCTGAAACGTCCCCGCACCGGGGCCTGGCGATGACGAGCCGAAGGAGCGGGGAAACGGAAACGAACCCGCCACCGTCCGGTCCGCCCGGCTCCAGCCGGCGGTTCCCCGGGAGGAACCGGGATCCGGCCGGTAGTGGGAATCGTCCCCGGTACTGGGGATGAACTGCCAGATCAGCGCCGAGAGCAACGACGCGGCCACCAGGGAGGCGAAGAAGCCGAAGCTCCCCAGCCTTCTGCCATACCCGCGCCTCCCGCCAGTTCGACTCACGGTTGGATTAAACTCCGATTCGATTCGCCGGGCCGGCGACGGGCGTTCGAGCCGAGTCGCGAGCCGGCCGTTGGGAACGAATCCGGAAAGACTCGTCCGCAAGCATAATGGCCAATGATACCACTTCCCTCACCCGTCCCCCGCTTGCGACTTTTTGCCGCCAGGGTCATCTCCTAAAGTGATTGGAAGAGAGGAGGGCTGGTAGCTTTGGCAATGTCGGAGAGACGGGTTGGGGCGGCCTGAATTCCGTTTTAGTCCGTACGTATGCCAGACGAAATCAGCCCGGATGAGTTGGCGGCAATCGTCAAGAGGGCCCAGCAGGGTTCGGCTGCCGACTTTCATGCGCTCTACGAGCTGTTCGTCAAGCGCATTTACAATTTTATCTTACGGCTGATCGGCTCCAAGGAAGATGCCGAAGACCTCACACAGGAAACCTTCCTCAAGGTTCACCGGGAACTCAAAAAGCTCCGGGATCCGAAGCAGTTTCGCTACTGGCTGTATCGAATCGCCCGGAACGAGGTCTACCAGAAGCTCCGCCGCACCAAGAAGGTCAGTGAAATCTCCCTGGAGGGAGAGGAAGGTCCCCTGGACTGGCTCCTGGCCGACGAGGGCATGGATCTGCATCCGGAGCGGGCGGTTCTCTCTCAAGAGCTCAATGAGATCATTCTTTGCGCCTTGCGGTCGCTCACGCCCAAGTATCGTGACGTGTTCGTGCTGGCTGTTTTCCAGAAGATGAAGTACGAAGAGATTTCAAGAATCGTGGGCCGCTCGCTGCTTTCGGTGAAGACCGACATCTACCGCGCCAGGTTGGTGGTGAAGGACCACGTGAAGACCTACATGGGGAGGAAGCAATGAATCGCTCCTGCCGAGGTTTTCTGCTTTCGATTTCGGCGCTGGCCGACGACAGCCTGGACGCGGGGTCGGCGCCGTCGGTGCGGGCCCACCTCGCCGAGTGCGCCGAGTGCGCCCGGATCTACGAGGAGCAGCGCGAGTTGTCGGACTGGCTCAGGGCCGGGTCGCCGGACGCGGAGCCGGCTCCGGAGATCTGGAGCCGGATCGAGTCGAGGTTGCCGGTTCCCCGGGACTCCCTCTGGGAGCAGTTGGGATCGGGACTGGCGGCGCTGGTCCGGTTTCCCGAGGTCCGGTACGCGGCGGCCAGCCTGGTGGTGCTGGCGATTCTCTCCGGCGGGTTCATGGGACGGATCCAGGAGGCGCCGCCGGCGCCTCGAGTCTACGCCAAGGCGGAGAACCCGTTCCTGGTGGCATTGAAACGGGAGACCTTCCCTTCTTCCCTCGCCCAACGAGCGGAAAAGGGGGAGAATCCCTTTGATATGATCAGAGGTGAGAGATGAGCGCTCTGATCCGGTTTTCCGTATTTCTACTGGTTTTCGGATTGGCGCCGGTCCGGGGCGTTACCGCGGTGGCGACAAACCCGGCGGAAAACGCCAAGCTGGCGGCGGCCGCGACCCACTACGAGATCGCCCAGCTCAAGCTCGAATCGGGCGAGTACGATGCGGTCGTGGCGGAGATCCAGGAGATCCTGGACCTGGGCTTCGGCGCCGAGAATGAAGGCGTGCTGACGCTCTCGGTGCTGAACCTGAGCGAGGAGCTGCTGAACGCGGACCAGCATGGTCTGGCCCGCCAGGCGGTGGACGCCAGCCTGAAGGCCGTCGACGCGCAGGAAAACCGGTTCATGCTGCTCATGTTCAAGGCCCGCGTCTTCCGCGACGAAGGCAAGACGGACGAAGCCCTCGAAACCTACCGTTCCGCGCAGAAGCTCGTCAGGAGCGGCGATTTCTAATCGCTTGGTACTGCGCGTGTTTTCCTTCGGAAGGGCGATTTCCTAATCGCCCGGTGCTGCGCGTGATTTCCTGTTGCTCGGGAATCGGCGGTTGGGAAACTGCCGCCCCGGTGTTTGGAAGGGCGATTTCCTAATCGCCCGGCACTGCTCCTGTTCTTCTGTTGCTCGGGATTCGGCGGTTAGGAAACCGCCGCCCCCCCCTTCGATTTCGTTGTTTTTGCTTTGGTGGCGTTTGGGACTATGTGTCACGTGATCCCGAAAATGTTCGGCAAGGAACGCGCTCCCGATTCTATTTCGACCCCTATGGACCCGGGGATGTTCGCCAAAATCGCCTGCCCCACTGGCAACAGGATCACACATTCGTTTTTGTGACTTGGCGGCTGGGAGATTCGCTTCCCCAAATCAAACTGGCTCAGTGGCGGGAGGAGCGCGAATTCTGGTTGAAACGAAATCCTCGACCTTGGGACTCTGAGACGGCGAAACGCTACCGCAAACGTTTCTCCGGACGGATTGACAACTGTTTGGATCAAGGCAGCGGGTCCTGCATCCTCAGGGATCCCGCATTGTCCAGGATCGTCGCTGACGCACTGCGATTTTTTGACGGCCAACGATACGAACTGGCCGCGTTCGTCGTAATGCCCAACCACGTTCATGTGCTGTTCAGACCTCTTGGATCTCATCGGCTCGGAAACATTTTAAGGTCCTGGAAGCTGTTTACGGCTCGTCAGATCAATCGGACGACCGGAAGGTCGGGCAAGCTCTGGGAAAAGGATTATTGGGACCGATTGATCAGGGACGAGATGCATTTCATGAAGTGTCTGGAATACATCCGCGAGAACCCGGAGAAAGCGGAGTTGAGAGATGGGGAGTTTCTCCTTTTCGAGAAGGTGCAGGAGAGCCGGCTTGCCGATCGACGGCCTATGCGTGCGACACGCGGCGGTCGGAAAACCGCCCCTGCTATCGGTATTTGCGGAACTCGTCCTCGATCCGGGAGCGGGTGAGGTGGCCGGAGTGGATGAGGATGCGGTAGAGGAGGAGGGCCGATTCGCCGGGGGACAGGGAGTAGTTCAGGGGCGGAGCGCCCTTTTCGAAATCGGCGCGGCCGAAGGGGTTGGCGGCGAAGAGGCCGTAGGCGCGGGCGTGCCAGTATGTGGGGTATCGGACGCTGCGGGGGTGGTTCAGGATGGCCAGGGTGAGGTCCTCGTCCCGGACGGTTCCGCGCAGGGCCACCCAGGGTGACCTCTTGCCCCAGACGTTTTTCGCCAGTTCCAGGCCTTCGGCGTTGAGGTAGCGGCCGGTGCGGTCTTCGCGCAGGCCGGAGGCGACGCGGATGGCCAGCAGGCCTTCTTCGATGTCGCCGAAGGTGACCGGCTCTTCCTGGGCGGTCAGGGTGATCTGAAGATCCAGGGTTCGCCAGGCGGGTCCGGCTCGGATGGTCATTTGAGAATCCTGTTTCAGCAGGACTTTTCCGGTGGGGGCGATCCAGTCGGCAGTGGTCCCCAGGATGCCCTTTTCTCCGTCCTCCAGGCGGGTGAAGCCGGTGTGGCGGATCCGGCCGCTGCCGGGCCGGTCTCGCGTGGGGGGAAACTTGGACCAGAAGTCAACGCCGTTGACGTTGCGGTAGGTGAGGAAGACGCCTTCGTGTTGCCAGTGGTCGGTCTGCTCGCCCGGGATGCCGAACACCATGGGGAATCCCCTGGTGATCCGGTGTCCTCCGGGACTGCGCAGGGGATGGAGGATGGGTTTGTGCAGGCCGATGCCGTAGTGGTAGGAGGCGAACAGGGCCTCGCCGGCGTAGATGTCCACCCGCGCCGCGTCGGTCTTGACGAGGCGGACCGGGTGGGGAGATGCGGCTGAGGCGGCGGACGGACCGAGCCAGGCCAGCAACAGTGCGGCAGACGCTGCGCGCCTCATTTTCAGTGCCCTTCTTCGTTTCTGCGCCTCTGGATCAAGTCGCGTCGTTCCTGGTCCTTTCGGTTGATGGTGTGGTAGGCGTTTCGGAGCGCCCGTTTGAAGTCCAGCGTGACCTCCACGGCCGTGGGCAGGCCGTGAATGACGTGGGGCGTGATGAAGACGACCAGCTCGGACCGGCGCTTGCTCTTGGCAGTCCGCCCGAACAGGGCTCCCACCACCGGGATGTCCCCCAGCACGGGGATCCGGTTGCGGCTGCGGTCGCTGATGTCGCTGATGATGCCCGCGATGGCCACCGTCTCGCCGTCCCGGACGATCAGGGAGGTCTCCACGTAGTTCTGGCTGATGGTGGGGGTGAGTGAGGAACCCGCCGCCTGGCTGACCTCGATGGCCAGGTCCATGGTCACGATGCCGCTGGCGCTGGTGCGGGGCATGATCAGGAGCGAAGTCCCGGTGGGACGATAGTTGATGCTGTTGGCGAAGGCGCTGGCGACTCCCGAGGTGATGGGGTCGCCGTAGGAAGCGGTCGTGACCGGGACCTCGGCGCCCACGTTGATCCGGGCCTGCATGCCGTCCACCGCCAGCAGCGTGGGGGCCTCCAGGATCTCCACGTTGGTCCGGGAACGGAGCGCGGTGATAGCGGCCTCCAACTCCCTTTGCGCCCCGATGAAGGCCTTGGTGACCATGGACAGGGCGCCGCCTCCGCCGCTCCCTTCGGAGGCTCCGGTGATGCTGCCGGTGGTGGCCGGTCCCGTGGCGTCGGCCTGCCGGCCCCGGAGGAAGGCGGCCACGCCGAAGCTGAGATCGTCCCGCAACTCCACCGAGTAGATCCGGGCCTCCATGAAAACCTGGCGCGGCAGCTTGTCCAGTTGACGGATGGTGTCCAGCAGGAACCGGTAGTCCGCCTCCGTGGACTGGATGATCAGCGAGTTGCTGAAATCGTTGACGACGATGCGGATATCTCCCGCACTCACGACGCGGATACCGGACGGGCGGCTGAGGGAACGCCCCATCAGGGAGGGTCCCAAACCCCTCCCGTAACCGCCGCCCATGCCACCACCGTACCCGCCATAGCCGCCGCCATAACCTCCGTAGCCCCCACCGCCGTACCCGCCATAGCCGCCACCGTAACCCCCGTAGCCACCGCCGCCGTACCCGCCATAGCCGCCACCGTAACCCCCGTAGCCACCGCCGCCGTACCCGCCATAGCCGCCGCCGTAGCCCCCGAAGCCCCGCTGCTGGCGGAGGAAGCCGGGGTCCTGGGTCGGAGTCCGCCGGAGTTGATCGTCCGCCTGCGGGTCCGTGGAATCGGTGCCGCTCATGGGCAGGCCCATGCCCTGGTAGTAGAGCTGGCCCAGGACGTCGGCGATGTAGGCGGCGGTGTTGTTCTCGACCTCGTAGACGTAGGTCTTGAGATTGGTGTTGGTGGAAGGAGTGTCCAGCTTGGCCACCCAGGTCTTGACCTCCTGCAGGACCGCAGGCGCGTGCGTGACCACCAGGATGCTGTTGAGCCGCTCGATGGCGACGATGCGCACGCCGCCACCCTTCTCACTCGGAGAGAAGACCGCACTCAGGTCTGTGGCCACGTCCACGGCGTGGTTGTGCCGTATGGTGATCAGATCGACGGTGTTGATGGAGAAATACTCGGTGTCCAGCATCCGGATCAGGTTCAGCGCCTGTTGGATGTTCCGGCGGTAGTCGGTGATGAGGAGAATGTTGACCGAGACCAGGTTGACCACAGTGGCCCCCTCGGAGACGAAGGGCTGCACGATCTCGATCATGTCTTCGGAGGGCAGGTAGTGGAGGGGGATGACGTAAGTGATGATGCCCTCTTCGTCCTCCAGCCGGAGGGCCTCCTCCGACTCCCCCGGTGTCAGTACGGTGGGGCCGGGAGCGGCCTGCGAGGCGGTCGCCTGTTCCGCCGCGGCAGACCCTTCCTCTTGAGAGAGCAGGGTCGTGGCGGGGGTTGCCGTCTCTCCGGAGAGAGCCGCTCCCGGCGCGGGAGCGGTTCCCCCCGGAGACACCACCCTCACGGCGCCTTCCGAGGGAGCGGACTCGGGGGATTCCCGCCCGGGAGGCGCGGTCTCGGGTTCCTCCTCCCGGGCGCCGGTCTTCTCCTGGAGCGGAGCGGGGACGGCCGGGCTCGTGCCGGAAACAGGCGGCCGGGCCAGAATCTTGTGCGGCACGCGCGGACTCTTGCCGATGGGCAGGACGACGTAGATCCCCTCCTGCTTGACGATGGCCTGACCGGACAGCTTGAGCACCTGCTCCAGGACCCGGAAGAGGGTCTTCTTGGGGATGTCGTCCATGGTGAACAGGCTGACCGTTCCGGAGACAGCCGGGTCGATGACGTAGGAGTAGCCCAGCTCGGTCATGACGGCGTTCACCACCCGGTCGATGGGCATGTCGGTGAAGGCCAGCTTGACTCCTCCGTTTCCGTTGCCGGAGCGCCTTGCCCGGTTCCCGGCCGAGGTCGGGGTCCGCGGCTCATCGCGAGAGGACCCCGCCGCGGTGGCCGCCCCGGAGCCGCCCGAAGCCCCCTGTCCCTGTCTTCCGTACACCTTCTGAAGCGCCTCCCGGCGCTTTTGGAGCGCGTCCTGCGCGCCGGACCTCGAGCCGGACGCCGGGGGAGCGCCGTCATCGACGATCAACGGCTCCTGACCCGTCTGCCGGGTGGTCCCGGAACGCTGAGCGAAGCCGACGCGCTGTGCAGCGACGAAGAGTTCGCTCCCGCTGAAAAGAATTACAACCACTGCGATCAACACACGCATTATTTGAACCTCTTTAGAGTCGTCATTGGGTCACGAATAGATTTCGAAATCATGGCGGGAGGGGCGATTTTTAATCGCGTGATTCGCATGGGATATAAGAATCGGCGGTTAGGAAACCGCCGCCCCCCCCCTCCTCATCTCCGGGTCGCGGCGCTGCCATAGACGGAACGCCTGGCGGTGCTGGTCCGGCCGCGGGCGGCGCCCTGGCGGCCCGTGAGGGTGGTTCGGCCCCGGGCGGCGGCTCCGCCGGACCGGACCCGTTGTTGGCCGGCGGCGGGACTCACGGCCGCGCGCGCCCCCTCTTCGGCGGGCGGGACCGATGCGGCCACCGTCTCCACCGCAGCCCGCGTGGAGCCGACGGTCACGATGTTGACCGCGCCGGCGCCGCCCTTGTTGGCCGCCGACTTCTTGGGCTGCTTGCCCTTCCTGGAGTCCATGATGTCAATCAGCTCGGTGTGATGGTTCCATACCAGCGTGACCGTGGTCGGCGTGATCTCGCCCACCCGGTACCCCTGCACCATGTCTCCCAGCATCACCGTCCGGGACTCGCCCTGGTTCTTCTTCCCCGCGAAAACGGTCAGAAACGCCCTCTGCTCGCCGCGGATGGTGGAGACGCCGTGCAGCGTCGGCTTGATGGGCAGTGGAGGGGGCTTCTGGATGGCGATCTCCTCCGCGCCGGTCACCTCCTCCTCCGGCCGGCGTTCGGGGTTGAAGAGGTTCCGCTCGTGGATCTCCAAGTAGTGGTTGATGGGCCGCGCCGGTTCCTGCCGGAACGACGCTTCCTCCGGCCGCTCGGGACTCCGGTTGATCCGCTGATAGACCTCCTGACGGGTGGACTCCTGGAAATGGCGCCAATTCGAGATCAGGCGCTGTCCCAGCAGGCCGACGCCCGCCACCAGCAACAGATTGAGCAAAACGATTCCTTGCCTCATGTTCCGCTCCTGGTAGAGATGCCCGGCGCGGGAGAAAGTTGAATCAGCCCCGAGACGTGCATGCTGGGATTGAGGCGGCGCTTGCCCCTGACCCTTGCGACCCGGAGCTCCAGGTTTTCGACCTTGAGGAACTTGGGGTAGGTCGAAACGGCGTGGACGAACTCCAACACCTGCCGCAGGTCGGCCCGGAGATTCACTCTCAGCGTGATCCTGGCGTATCGGTCGTCCAGGACCCGCTCCTGGACCCGGCTGCTCCGGGCGATGGTGATTCCCAGCCGGGACGCCAGATCCCGCACCGCCAGCTCGACCTTGGTGGTGGCGTCGCTGGAATTCTCGGCGTCGATGAAGCGATTCTCGTACTGCTGGACCCGCCGCTCCAGGTCTTCGCTCCGGGACCGGTAGTAGTCCCGCTGGGAGAGGAGCTGCCTTGAACGCTGCAGCAACTTGGCCTTGGTCTCCAGTTCGGCCGGGATGGAGGCCCGGGCTTCATTGAAGGGTTCCACCGCAAAGAAGTAGACCAGCACGACCGCTGCCGTCAGCCCCCCTCCCTGCAGAATGCGCCGTTCTCTGAGTGTCAGCTTCCTCATGGTTCCCTTTCACTTGGACGTGGCGTCGAAGGTGAACTTCTCCCGATCCCCCATCCCCCTGGCGGGCGCGATGTTCCGGGGCTCGACGGTGTCCAGCGACTCGGTGGTGGTGAGGTTGGACAGAAGCCCGGACGCCGACGACGCGTAGCCCACCATGGTGACCTGTTCTCCCCGAATCGAAATCTGGTCCAGGAACGCGTCGTCGGGGGTCTTCTCCGTCATTTCGCGCAGGATGCCCAGGACCTTCTCCCGGCCCTGCATCAACTCCTGCAGCTCGGCCAGCCGGAGTTCGGCCCGGCGGGTCCTCTCCCGCAGTTCCATGACCTCCTGGATCCTGGGCTGGAGGGCGTTGAGTTCCACCTGGATCTGGTGGGTCAGATCGGACTGCTGGAAATAATCCCTGCCCAGCAGGGCCACGGCCATCACGGCCAGGAGCCCGGCCAGCAGCGCCGTCGGCAACATGCTGGACCGTTCCAGCACCAGGCGCTTCTCCTCCGGAATCAGGTTGTACCGGGCGGGTCCCGACCGGGTCAGGCCTGAAATGGCCAGGCCGGCGGCCGGCAGAAAGGGTTCCACCGCCTCCGCCCTGACGCTCCCGGGGGCCAATTGAAGATGCGTGCGCAGCAGCTCGCAATCCTCGAAGCGGGCCCGGAACTCGCCCAGGAGAGAGCGGGCCAGAGAGCCGCTCAGGTAGATCTTGCGAAGCTCGCCGCCCAACGGACTGACCTGGGAGAGAAAGGCGTCCACGTGGCGCAGGATCGACGACAGCGTCTGCGCCTCCTCTTCCCCCAGCCCCACCTTCTGGGAGAAATACTTGCTGGAGCCGGAGATCAGCACCATCTCGATGGAACCGGGGTTCAGAGCCAGGGCCAGGCAAGGCTGCTCCGAAGGCAGTCCGTCGGCGTGAGCCAGCAGAACCTGGTGGTAGGCGATGCTGGACAGGCGGATGGCCACGGGATACAGGTCGGCGGGCTGGAGGATCTCCAGATACCGGTCCAGCGTGGCTCGCGGCAGCATGGTGATCTGGATCAGCAGCTTGCCTGTGGCCTCGTCCTTCTCCAGCACCTGGTATTCGTAGTAGGACCCGTTCTCCTCGGTGGGTTCCAGGCGCTCCACTTGAAACTGGACCATCTGATCCAGGTTCTCTTCCACCTCCAGCGGAAGTTCCAGCCAGCGGACGACGGCCTCGTCACGGGGAACCCCCAGGACGATCCGGTCCTTGAGCGTGCCGTAGGACCGGACGGACTGGCGGATCCGCTCCCGGAGCCGGCCCGGTGGCAGAGTCCGGAAATCCTCGATGACGGCGTGGTCCTGGAGCTCGAAATGGCGGAAACCCTTTCGGACGACGGCCAGGACCAGGTCCGGGCCGTGGACTTCGATGCCGAGGGCGGTGCCCAAGCTGAATCTCATGGTTCTATTTCACCTCGTGGGGGAGGGGGTTGGGGCGCTTCGCTTTCGGCGGTTGGAAACCGCCGTTCCTGCGGCGGTAGGAAAACCGCCGCTCCCTTAGAGTTCCGTGTTCGCTTCATTCCAGTAGAGGACAGCATACTGCTTGATTCCGACTCCGACCTGGATCACGGCGTTGATGCGGCCGATCACTTCCGAACCCGAAAGGCGTCCGGTGCTGATCAGGCTGTAGACGTTGGATCGAAGGGTCGAAAGATAGGAGGCCGTGTCCGTGGGCAGTCCGGGGATTTGGGTCAACGCCGTGCTCACGTCGCCCAGGGGAAACTGGCGGCGCATCTCGTCGATGACCAGCGCCGTCTCGTAGGTCAGGCCGGGGATGGCGGCCAGGACCGGGACCGGCGCCGAATTGACGTTGATCCGGTTCACCTGGCTGAAGACGGTCAGGTACTTGCCCAGTCCGAAGTATTCGACCCGGTCGCCCTCGGGCGTGAGCCCCTTGCGGCCGTAGTAGATCTCGGGCGTCACGCCCCGCACCAGGAGCAGCTCTTCGGGGACGTCGAAGGGACCGTTCTTGGCGTAGTAGGGCTGCGGGAGTGAAAGATAGTAGTCGCTCTCGGCCCCGTTGGGCCGGAAGAACTCGTCGGGGTCCCTCCAGTCCTCGATGGCATCGGTGAGCATGTCGGCGTCGCCCGGCTCCATCCCCACCGTGATCAGGAGGTTGTAGATCAAGTGGGACGGAGCGGTGTTCAGGTTGATCTTCCCGGTCTCGTCCACCACTTGCACATCGGCGAGATCGGGTCCCAACTGGAGGGTGACGGCGCCGGTCATGACTTCGGGGACCGATCCCGGACCCAATTCCATGCGCTGCCGGCTCTGGGCAAAGGCCATCTGGGATTCGATGATCCGATAGACGGCATAGTCGATTCCGGCCCGGGCCAGGTAGTGCGCCCGCTTCTGCTCCACCAGGTTGCGGGTGGCGTCGATTTCGGTGCGGATCGCCGCTCCGAAGCTCAGCGCCAACAGTCCCAGGGCCAGCATCACCCAGAGGACGATGATGAGGACCGCGCCCCGTTCGGCGTCGCCGGCGCTCCATCGATTGCTCATTGTTGATCCCCCGCCGTTCCGAACACCCGGTTCGACCTTCCCCGCCGCCCGATGAAGCTGGCGTTGACGGAGGCGAAGACCTCCCCTCTGTTATGAACGATGCGGATGGCCCGAGGCACGGACTGCATTTCCTCTCCCAGCCATTCGGAGAACCAGGCGAACGCCCGCTGGCGGGGGTCGTACCCGTAGTACTGGAACTCCAGCGCGTCGATGCCCCGGATCAGGGGAAGCGGCTTCCCGCCCGGGATCCGGACCATGGCGTTGAAGCTGTCCAGGCCCACGAACTGGGCCTCCATGGAGCCCATGTAGCGGTCTCCGTACTCGTCTTCGGCCAGTCCGTAGCGGACCACCGTCAGTCCCGGCGTCTCATGCATGACCAGCGGCGCCACGGTGATGAAGGTGACCGAATCGGGGGTGCCGAAGAAGAGAGGCGTCTGGAAGCGGGTGGGAGATTCCACCGGGCCCAACCCCGTTCGGTCCGGCGGGGCCACCGGGCGCAGGGGGTAGAGGGACGCGACCTGGCGTTTGACCTGGTCGCCGAGGATTCTCTCGGCCGCCTCCTCCTCCAGGCGGGTCTGGCTCTTCTGGTAGCTGTTGAGCGCCAGGCGGAAGGAGGAGAAAACGATGCCGGCCACCAGTCCCAGAATGGTGAAGGCGACGACGAGTTCCATGAGGGTGAAGCCGGCGTCTCCGGGACGCTCCGCTTGCGGCGGTAGGAAAACCGCCGCTCCTTTATCTTCCGCCACGGAGGATCCTTTCCATTTCACTTTGAGATCCTCCCCGGTTCCCCGGGGCGGCGTTGGGATCGGGGACCAGCTTGAGGCAGCGGGCGGTGTAGAACTTGCCGCGGCTGTCGTTCTTGTAGCGCACCCGGACTTCCACCAGCAGGAGGTTCACGGGCGGGAGGGCGATCTCCAGGGAGAGGCCCCTTCGAGGTGGGTCCCAGAAGTCCACCGTGGCCGTGTAGTCGAACTCGTCGTCCAGGTTGCCGTCCAGTTGGATGGGGCCCACCAGGTCCTCGTCGCTGAGCAGGCGGTTCATGATGTTCTCGGCGTGTCCCATGGCCTGATGGGCGAGATCGATCCGCCGGACGTTCTTCAGGCCACCCGAGAAGGTCTGCATGGTGACGGCGACGCCCAAGCCGAGAATGGAGACCGCGACCAGGACTTCCAGGAGGGTGAATCCCGCATGGGAGCGGCGGCATGGAGCGGCGGTTTTCATGCGGCCGGATTTCATCCTCACCTCGGCCTCCCCTGCGATACGAGGATCGGCGACACCTTGGCCAGGCCGGTGACGGGGTCGGCGGTGACGTAGAGGCGCTTTTCCTGCCGGTTGACCAGGCCGATGGCGCCGCCCGAGCTGCGGCCGTTGGAGTAGAAGTTGACCCGCCACGGCAGCGGTGCCTGGTCGATGGTGCGGGGCACGATTCCGTCCGGGAGAACCACGCTGCCGATCTGCTCTCCGAACTCGTTGGCCAGGACGTAGTAGCCGAGTCCCATGTCGTCCTGGGCCACGATGATGCGGCGGACGGTGTGGCGGCCGATGGCCTCGAAACGGGCCCGCTTCATGTGCGTCGCCAGATCGCGGCAGGCGGCCTCCAGCTCCAGGCCCTGGAGGCCGGAGGTGAAGGACGGAAGGATCAGCATGGCCGCCAGGCCCATGATGACCAGGAGGACGAGGATCTCGACCAGGGTGAAGCCGGAGGGGTCAGGGGTATTGGCGTGGGTCATGATGCGTTGCGGGAGCGCTTCGCTTTCGGCGGTTGGAAACCGCCGTTCCTTCGGCGGCTGGAAACCGCCGCTCCCCCTTACCATGAGGTGACGTCGGCGCTGTCGGATTCGCCTCCTTCCACGCCGTCCGCGCCCCAGCTCCAGAGGTCGTAGTCTCCGTACTGACCCGGCGAGCGGTACTGGTACTCACGGCCCCAGGGGTCGTTGGGGAGGGTCCGCTTGTCCAGGTAGGGGCCGCTCCAATTGTGGAGGCCGGCATTCTCCAGCAGGCTGGTGAGGCCTTCGGACGAGGTGGGGTAGCGGCCCACGTCAAAACGAAAGAGCCCCAGGGCGCCTTCGAACTGGTCGATCTGGAGCTTGGCGATTTCGCTCTTGCCCCGGCCCAGGCGCTCCATCACCTTGGGACCCACCACCGTGGCCAGAAGTCCCAGGATCACCAGCACCACGATGAGCTCAATCAGCGAGAACCCCCGATTCCGTTTCCTGTCTTCCGTTTCCATGACCTTGACCGGATTGCCGACTGTCCGTCTCACGAGCACCTCCTCTGATTTTTCCTAAAGCGGGACGTCGTTGATGCTGAATATGGAATAGAGCATGGAGACCACCATGGTGCCGATGACCAGGCCCATGAACAGGATGAGCACCGGCTCGAACAGGGCCACGAACCGCTTGAGCGCCGTGCGCAGGTCGCGGTCGTACGCCTCGGCGATCTGGAGCAGCATGGCGTCCAGGCGGCCCGTCTCCTCGCCCACCGCCAGCAGGTGCAGGGCGAAGGGAGGAAAGATGTCCGCATCGCGGATGGGCTTGGTCAGGCCCTCTCCCTTCTTGATGCCCGACTTGACCGACTCCATGGTGGAGGCAATGGCCTGGTTCCCGATCACCTCCTTGACGATGTTCATGGCCTGGATCAGGGGCACGGTGCTGCGCAGCAGGGTCCCCAGGGTCCGGCTGAAACGGCTGACCTCCATCTTGCGGAAGATGGACCCCAGGAGGGGGAGCTTCAGCAACCGGGCATCCCAGTTGAGCCTTCCCTTCTCGGTGCGGAGGTAGCGCTTGAAGAGCTGGAAGATGGCGATCCCTCCCAGCAGGATCAGCCACCAGTATCCGGTCATGACGTCGCCGGCGGCCAGCATGATCTTCATGGGCAGGGGTATGGGAGCTCCGGCGTTCTCGAAGATGTCCGCGAACTTGGGGATGACGAAGCTGATCATGACGATGATGGAGGCTCCGCCCACCAGCGCCAGGACCAGTGGGTAGATGAGGGACGAGACGAAGTAGTTCCGCAGCTCTTCGGAGCGCTCCAGGTACTCCTGCAGGCGCTCCAGGATCTTGTCCAGGGCGCCGCCGATCTCACCCGCGCGAACCATGTTCACGTAGATCTTGGGGAAGATGTGGGGGTGCATGGCCATGCCCTCGGAAAGGGACTTGCCCCCCTTGATCTCCCGCAGCAATTCCTTGACCACGTCGCGCAGATGGCGGTTTTCGGTCAACTCGCCCAGCACGCCCAGGCTCCGGTCCAGGGGCAGACCCGCCTTCACCAGGGTGGAGAGTTCCTGGGTGAAGACCATGAGGTCGGCCTGCGGGACTCGATTGCGGCGCCAGGGGAGCTTGATCTCGCGGCCCAGCAGGCCGCCCGACTCGGAGGCGCCCGCGGAGGAGATGGTCACTGGGAACTGGCCCTGCTCCCGGAGGCGCGAGGTGACGCCGCGCACGTCCGCCGCCTCCAACGTTCCTTCGATGACACGGCCGTCGGCGGTGACCGCTTTGTACTGGAAGAAAGCCAAAATTCAGTTCCTTCGGTTCAAATTGCCGATCCTGCCGAGGATCGAAGAGGGCGCCAGCGAGGGGCGCCCCTACCGGTCTGGGTCACTCCTAAAGAATCGGCGGTTAGGAAACCGCCGCCCCCCAGCCCCTACGCGTCCTGGGTCACTCGTAATACCTCGGAGACGGAGGTCAGTCCGGACTTGACCTTCTCGAAACCGTCCTGGCGCAACGCCGCCATCCCGCCCTCCAGGGCCGCCTTCCGCAACCGGGTGGAGTCGGCGTTGGTGATGGTGAGCCTCCGGATCGGCTCCCGCATCAGCATCAGTTCGAAGATCCCGACCCGGCCCTGATATCCCGTGTGGTCGCACTCCTTGCAACCCATTCCCTGGGAGGCGGCGACCCCCGACTGCAGAGGGAAGCCGATCTCCCTGAGGAATCCCGGCTCCAGCAACTGCTCCTGACGGCAATGGGGGCAGACGACCCGGACCAGCCGCTGGGCCAGCACGCCCAGGACCGAGGAGGCCAGCAGATAGTCCTGGGCCCCCATGTCCACCAGGCGGGCGATGGCGCTGGGAGCGTCGTTGGTGTGCAGTGTGCTGAACACCAGGTGGCCGGTCAGGGCGGCGCGGATGGCGATCTCCGCCGTCTCCAGATCCCGGATCTCACCCACCATGATGACGTCCGGGTCCTGGCGGACGATGGAACGGAGCCCGGCGGCGAAGGTCAGACCGATCCGCGGATTGACGTGGATCTGGTTGATGCCGTTGATCTGGTACTCCACCGGGTCCTCGATGGTGATGATCTTCTTGTCGGGGAGATTGATCTTGCTGAGGGCGCCGTAAAGGGTCGTGGTCTTGCCGCTGCCGGTGGGGCCCGTCACCAGGATGATCCCGTGGGGCCGCAGGATCAGTTTCTGGAACGCCTCGTAGGTTTCGGACGCGAATCCCAGCTTCTCCAGGTCGTAGATCTGGGTGTTGCTCTTGTCCAGGATCCGCATGACCACGCTCTCCCCATACATGGTCGGCAGCGTGGAGACGCGCAGGTCCACGTCCTTCCCCAGGACCTTCATCTTGATCCGGCCGTCCTGGGGGATCCGGCGCTCGGCGATGTTGAGCTTCGCCATGATCTTGATGCGGGAGATGGTGGCGGCCTTCAGCCGCTTGGGCGGCGACTCGACGTCGTAGAGGACGCCGTCGATGCGGTAGCGCACCTTGAGCTCCCGTTCGAAGGGCTCGATATGGATGTCGGAGGCGCGGGACTCGATGGCCCGGGACAGGATCAGGTTGACCAGGCGGATGACGGGAGCTTCGGAAGCCAGGTCCTTGAGATGCTCCACGTCGTCGGTTTCATCCCCCAGGCCTTCCACGTCGGCGTCGATCCCCTCCACGATGCGCCCCAGGCTCGACGCCTGGTTGCCGTAGAAGCGCTCGATCAGATCCAGGATCTCGCTCTCCGGGGCCAGGACCACCGTGACCCGGTCGTAGCGGGTGTAGAGGCGGATGGCATCCAGGGTGGCGCGGTCCAGCGGGTCGACCATGGCGATGGTCAGCTCTCCGTCGTCGGCGCCGACGGGAACGAACTTGCACTCCCGCATGAACTGCACTGAGAAGGTGTTCTCCACCACCGGGACCGTGGGGAAGCTCTCGGCGACGACGTAGGGGATCTCCAGGTACTCGCTCAGATGCTTGACCAGATCGGTCTCCGAGAGAGCGCCCATGTCGATGAGCAGCTTCCCCAGCTTCTCCCGGGACTGCCTCTGGAGATTGCGGGCCGTGCCCAGTTCCTCGGACGAGATGATCCCCCGCTCCGCCAGCACCTCTCCGAAGAGGGCCTTTTCCTTCAATTCAGCCAGTTTGACCATGGGAAATCTCGAAATCAGTACTCCATGACGTCGATCCGGTCCTTGAAGTTCTCGGCGGAGATCTTCTCCATGGCCACCAGGTCCACGTCGTCCTTGGAGGCGGTCAGGACCAGGGTCTTCCGGCTCTTCCGGGCATCCAGCTCGTTCCGGTCGTCGACGTAGGCGGCGATGGAGATGCGGTCGTGGCCCCCCAGTTGCTTGATGCTGTCGCCGTACTCGATCAAGGCGTCGATGAGGGTCGTCCGGATCACGCGCATGTGCTCCTCGGTGGTGCGGCTCGAAACCGGCCGCGGGTCCCGAACCTCGCCGAACGGAGTCCGAATGGTCCTGCGATTGACGTTGATCTGGAAGGAGAAGAGCATCCCGTAGCCCTGCAGATAGGCTCCCCGGGGCTCACTCGTAATGGCGAACGGATCGGAGAAGTTCTGCTTGAGCACTTCGTGGACGATGCGTTCGAAGATCTCGGTATCCTGTTTCAACCGCTCCAGGTTGAGATGCTGCTGGGCGAGTCCGTTCACGCCGGACAACCAGCCCGCAAGCACGGCCAGTCCAATGTACCACATCACCTTCGACCCCCCTTTGCGCGTGAAATACCGCGGTTCCTTCACTCTTTGCCCTTTCCTCATTCCTCTTTGCCCCGGAAGTGTCCGATAGCGGACAGTCTGTCCCGTTTCCGGACACCTCGGACACCTGGCCGGTCAGCGCGTGATCAGGGCGCGCACGGCCCGGTAGTCCTCCTGTGCATCCCTCTGCTGCAAGTCCAGGACCTGCAGATACCGATGGACCTGGCCGATGTCCCGCTCCAGGTCGTCGCGCACCTGGATCACGTACTGGCCGATGATCCGCCGCTCCTCCTCCTGGCGGGCGACCACCACGTCGTTGATGGTGGTCTCCAGTTCCTGGCGGCTCACCTCCAGGACGGCCCGCTCCATCCAGCCCAGATCCCGGGCGATGACCGTCATCCCCAGGAGAATCAGGATGCACGCCGCCGCCTTGTAGACGGCTCTCCAGGCCGGACTGCGGTCGATTCTGCGGAGAAAGAGGCTGACCTTGCCGCCGGCGCCGGCGCGGACCTCGGGAACCGCCTGCCCCAGGTCCCACTGGGCCAGCAGCGAACGGGTCTCCACCAGCTCCAGGTATTCGGCCTTGCAATCGGGGCAACTCTCCAAGTGGCGGAAGAACTCCAGGCAGCGACCGGGGTCCAGCTCCTCTCCGTAGAGGACGTCCATCATCCGCTCGTGCATGGTCGTGCAGTTCATAGTCTCTTCTCCATCAATCTTCTCAACGTCTTCAATCCCAAATACATGCGTGATTTCACGGTGGAAAGGGGCAGACCCAGGATCTGAGCGATCTCGCGAAACTTCAGGCCCTGGTATTCCTTCATCAAGATGACCGTCTTCTGTTCCTCGGGCAGCTTCAACAGCGTTTCCCGCAGCAGTTGAACCCTCTCCTTGGAGGCCAGAGCCTGCTCGGGCGTCGGCTCGTCGGCTTTTTCCAGAGTCGCCTCGACCGACTCCGGCAGAGGCACGGTATCCCAACGGCGCCGCCGGAAACGCATCCGGCACTCGTTGAGGGCGATCTTGTAGAGCCAGGAGGAAAATTTCCTGGGATCGGACAGGCGTCCCAGGTTCTTGTACGCCTTGGCGAAGGTCTCCTGGGTCAGATCGCGGGCTTCCTCACGATCGCCGACGTAGCGGAAGATGAAGCCGTAGATCCTCCGTTCCCACCGGGTCACCAATTCGCCGAAACAGCCGCCGTCGCCGGCCAATGCCAATCGGAGCAAGTTCTCGTCGCTGAAACTCATCCTCCTGCCTGTTTGATGAGGATGCTCCATGCCGTCTGAAAGTCTAAAGAAAAGTCGATTTCGGTCTGATTTTCCAAGGGCCGGTCGATGTCTTCGCCGCAAAAAGACATTTATTGGAACGAGCCCCCGGCCAGGGAACAACTCCCGGTCCGGAGTCACGTTCCGGCCGCAGCAACCTTCCGCCAGTTTACCAGCAAAGGCCGGATCTGATGGATGGCTCGCGCCTCCCGGACCGGGTTTGGCCCCGAAGTTGCTTTGGGAAAAGGACCCGAGACTCCGTCTTCGACTGGATCGGGTGAGGTCGCCGGAAGTACATGTGCTTCGCAGAATCAGGGTGGGAACCCGGCGGCCTCACCCGTCCTCTGTGGGGGGGGGAGGGGCGGCGGTTTCCCAACCGCCGATCTTCCGCATTTCACCGTAGCGACGCAAGAAAGGCCGATTGAAAACCGCCCCTCCTTCGACTACCGAAAAAACCGGACAGGATTCAGCGGGCGGCCGCCCAACTGGATTTCGTAGTGGAGATGCACGCCGGTGGTGCGGCCCGTGGAACCGACGTATCCGACGATGTCGCCCCGCTGGACCTTCTGCCCGACCTTGACATTGGTCTCGGCCAGATGGCCATAGCGAGTCACGATGCCGAAACGGTGGCGGAGCGTGACCAACCGGCCGTACCCGTGGTGCCAACCGGCTTGGGTCACCTCGCCGTCGCTGGTGGCCACGACCTTGGCGCCGCGGGGAGCCGAAATGTCGACTCCGGGATGGAATTCCCTCTTTCCGGTGAAGGGGTCGTTCCGGTAGCCGTATGCGCCCGACGGATACCCCCGCACCGGCATCAGCGTGGGCAGGGCGGACTGAAGGATGCTGCGAGTCGTGTAGTAGTCCTGCAGCCGGCGCAACTCGCTCTCCAGAGTCATCCGCCGCCCGTCCAGGGTCCGGAAACGCTTCAAGAGGTCTCCATGATCCAGGGTCAGGAGTGGGCGGGCCACTTTCGTGGGACCACCGGCGCCGCCCAGGCCGTCGTCATCGGTCTCGGAGAGAAACTTGAGCCGGGTGGCGGTCACCTCCAGCGAGGAGATCTTGTCGGTCAACTTTCCGGAGACGGCTCTCAGACCCGCATTTTCCTGCCGCATGCGGGCGACCTCCGACTCGAGATCGAACACGTGGACGGTCCGTTCCGCCATCCACCAGTAGTGGAGCGTGGAGAACATGAAGGAGAGAAACAGGACGCCGCCGAGCAGACCGATCACGGTGGTCAGGGCCACGGAGACGGAATACTTCCTGGCGCCCTCCCTCCCGGAATGAGCAATGATCAGCGTGTAAGTGTCGCCGGCTTTGAACACTGTCGTCTGCTTTGATCGATGAGGAGGAGTCCGGCCGCCGTTTTTCGCTCCGGGGCGCCCCATCAGCCAACAGGCGCCGGCCAAGACTCCAGGGCCGGATTCTAATTTGGGCCCTTCCGGAAAGTCAAGATGGCGGAACGGCGGTTTCCTGACCGCCGATTCTTTGGACATCGGCGAACGAAGGAAACCGGGCGATTGGAACTCCCCTCCTACTCCCCAATGACGTTACTGGTGTAGGCGCCGTCTTCCGACCCGGCCTCGCCGGCTCCGGCTCCAACCCGCTCGAAGATCACGATGCCTTCATCCGCCGTGTCGACGTAGGCGTGCCTGCCGTCGGGACTGGCCGCGAGACTCCGGACCTCGCCGAATTCGGGGACCGGATTGTTGAAACGGTCCGGTTGGCTGATCGACACGTAGTCGGTCAGGACGACTTCACCGGGTGGGGCCTCATCGAGCTCCTCGTCGCCGATTTCGGCGTCATCGGGTCCCGGCCGCCACTCGACATCGTAAGCGAGGTCCGTACAGAACACGTCCACCGCAGGGATCCCATGACGGACGCCGGCGAGCCCGCACCGGCTGCCCGGCCGGAAGGGGAGAAATCCTGGGAGCTGGTCGAAGCCGCCGGCCATTCCACGCCCGTCCCAAGTCGACCCGAGCGTTCCCAACGGACTCGGATCGGTGGGGTCCGCTTCCAGGTCGAAGACCGTCGCGCTCTGGCCGCCGCCGTGAAAGACGAACAGGCGCCGGTCGTCGCCGGTGATGGCCAGCGCTTCCAGGCGCGGGAGCGGAATCCTGTCCCTGGTGACGTCCGTGAGCATCCCCGTTTCGGCGTCGCGTTCGAAGACTTGCAAGGAGTGGCCCGTCCCCGCATAGACGTGGCTTCCGGCATTGGAGATCAAGGCACGCCTGAGTCCGCGGACCTCCACGGTCTGGACATGCGGCAGTTCGCCCGGGGTATCCAGCGCCAGGACCTGCAACTGTCCGGAGCCGGGAAGAATCGCGTTCAGGAACGAGCCTCCGGCGTCCATGAAGACGTCGCCGAACACGCCGGCGCCGCACTCGCCGGTGTCCGGCGGATCCCCGGTGACCGGAATCGTCCCCTCGTCCTCGAATTCCCTTTGGGTCTCATCGAGAGGCGCGAAACTGCGCCAGTTCCCGCAGCGATGGGCGTAGAGCCGGTCCCGATGCGGGTCCCAGATCAGTGAACTGCCTTCCAACCCGTCGGCTTCCAATAGCTGGACGGAAGTCAGACCGCCGGTCCCGGAGTCGCGTTCGAAGACTTGCAGCCCCAGCTTCGACACCGCGTACAGAGCCGTGCCCCGGTGGTTGAGGGCCAGGCTGGCGGGCCCGCGGAGCCGCACCGGGGCGCCGTTGGCGTCCCGGTCGCCGTCGGCCAGCCGTCCGGCGTACCTGAGCCAGACCGGAGGATCGGTCTCCTCCCAGTTCAGGGTGAAGTCGCCGCCCATGGAGGCGCCGCGGGCTCCCAACCGGATCGTGTAGCGGCTTCCCGCCTCGCCGCGGAAGACGACCTCCACGGCGTCGGACTCGACTCCCTCGGGCTGGTGGCTGCTCCTGACGAACTCGATGGAGCCGGAGCCGTCCTCGCGGTCCCGGTACACCGCGAGCACATTGGGACTGTAGGGATCGTCCAGCCAGAAGCGATACCAGCCCGCCGCGGGAGCTTCATAGGTCCACCAGAGGGAAGAGTGGCCCAGGAGCGCACTCCGTTCCCACCGGTCGGTGGTGGCAAAGAGATTCGATTCGGCGACGGATCCCGACGCGCCCTCCAACGGCGCCGAGCCGGCCAGGTTGTCGTTGCCCGGAGTGGGCCCCCAGATCACCGGGGCGAACGCGCCGCTCAGCGCGTAGGCTTCCAGGCTTCGCGCCGGAAATCCGGCCGCGATCCAATACCGCTGCCCCGCCACGGCCTGAAACACGAAATCGGAAGGAGCCGCGTGGGGACGAGTCTGTGTCACCAGCTCCAAATTTTCCATGGATGAGCCGGTGAACACGGTCACCCGCAAAGCCGAATAGGTGAGGAAATCCTGGAGCCTCCAGGTGTAGCGGCCGTCCTCCGGGGCTTCCCAGACCCACCACCGGGTCCGCACCCCGGTCTCGACGGGCTCGCCCGGGTCCACCGTCGACAAGGGGTCGATGCCCATCACGAATTGGGACGAGGGGACACTCTCCAGGGGGATCGCGCCGATCCATTGATCGTTGTCGAGGACGGCTGCCCGCACCAGTCCTTCCCATCTCAACTCGTAGGGACCACTGGGCGCCCCGGCGGCGGGTGCGGCGACCGCGATGCGGTATTCGTTGCCCGCGGCCGCGGGGAACGAAGCCTGCGAACGGGGCAAATGGGAGACCAGCCGAAGGGCCGCAATGCCGTCCCCCTCGAATACGAACACGCGCTTTGACGGGCCGCTCGAGAAGCCCCACCAGCCGTCGCCGGGTGCGGTCCAGCGATACCAGGTGGTGCCCGCGTCGACGCCGAACCACTCGCCCGGCTCCAGGGTGGCTCCCTGGCTGCTGCCGGAAACGGCGCCGGCGGCACCCTCCAGCATGGCGGCCCGGTCGAAGTCGTCGTTGGCCGGGCGGTTCCCCTGAGACCAACGGAGGTCGACGACGGTTCCCCGCCGCATGTGGCTCACGCGGACCCGATAGGTTTCTCCCTGGTCGGCAAAGAAGAGCGCACCCCACTGATCCGAGGCGACCCGTTCCAGACCCGAGATGGCGTCGCCGCGGAAAACGTCAACGCGATCGTTGCGCTGAACCCCGGTCCCGCCCGGCGGGTTGATGTTGAAGCGGACCGCACCGTCTGCCGGCGCCGTCCACCGGTACCAGACCGAACCTGCGGGCCGGCCCTCAAGGGCGCCGAACAGCGGTTCTCCCGGTTCCGGTGTGGCCAGCAACAGGTCCACGGTTCGGAGACCCCGTCCTTTTTCAATGACGGCGGCCGCGGCGAAGTCGTCGTTGGCGGGGCGCCGGACCTTCCGGGAACCGGCCGTTTCGCCGGGTGCGACGTCCACCGGTGCGGACGCTCCCCTGGCGTTCCAGGCGCTCGCCCTGAAGTAGAGGCGGGCCGGCTCCCCGTTTCCGGCGGACGAAACCGTGAACCGGACTTCCTGGCTCTCGCCGGCGGCGACCTCACCGAGCGGGATCGACGAGCCCAGAGGGATCGGAGAACCTGGCAGGATCGCCGAAACGGGAGGACGTGGAAGCCCCAATTCGCCCGGTTGCGGTCTTTGGACCGCGGATTCGAGTTCGTCCGACAGGTCGACCCAGATGCCGTCCTCACGAGACACGGCCATGGAGTGGATCCGGATCTGTCCGCATCCCGAGGCCTCCCCGATATCCCGGCAATCCAGGTGCAGCCGGGTCCCGGCCGCCACGTACTCGTCCGCGGTCACCGTCACGGTCAACTCCTGCTCCTCGTTCCCCGCCAGGAGGGTCCGGTCGGTTGCGACCACCAGTTTCGGGGTGGACTTGCCCCGGATCACCGTCCAGGCCAGCGCCGCCCGGGGAGGCGCCGTGTAGACTCTTCGCGCCACCACCTTCGCCCGATACGTCCCGGGCTGCGGATTCCTGAGGATGATCCACTCCACGTTGTCCACGCGGGACGCGGAAGACTGCTCCCCGCACGCGGCCTCTTCGCAATCGCCGTCCCGGTCCAGCCACAGGTCCAGGTCGTTCAACACGGTGCTGGCGATTGCGTCCGCCGGCGGCTCGTCCCAGGTCATCACCAGGTCGAGTCGGCTGGTTCCCTCCGGCACCTCGATGTCCTGGTGGGCGTACTCCCCCTCCTGCAATTCCGAAATCGCGCCGCCGCCGATCCAGCCGCCGGACGCGTCCCGGCTGAGAGCGGTGGTGCGGGCCGAAACCTTGCCCAGGCCGTACTGGGCCTGCATCGGCCCCGGTCCGCCGGTATTGGTGGTGGGGAAGGCGTCCGGAGCGTCCAACCAGGCGTCCGGCCGGATGGCCCCGGCCATGAGCCGGGCCCGGGCCAACGCGGGATGCTCCCGGTGCTCCGGGGCCGCATCCATCAAGAGGGCGGCCACCCCCGCCACCGTGGGGGAGGACATGCTGGTGCCGCTGGAGGCCCGATACTCGCCGCGGCTGCCGCCGCCGAGGGCCGAGTGCACGCGGACGCCGGTAGCGGCCACCTGTGGCGCCAGGCGGCCGTCCGCCGTGGGCCCGTGGCTGCTGAAGAACGCGATGTCGCCACTGTCCAGCGCGGCGCCCACGGCGAGAGAGCTCTTGGCGGCTCCAAAATCGGAGAAGCCGTCAATGCTCTCGTTGGACTGGGCGACGACGTACAGTTGGCGATGTCCCCAGACGACGGAGTCCAGCTTGCGTTCGCTGAAGCCTCTGCCCTCGAAACGCCTGGAGGAACCGCTCAGGCTCATGTTGACGATGAGGGGCTTGAGAGGTTCGGGCGGCTGGCCCGGCCCGGCGCACTCCGTGGCTTCGGACAGGAAGTCCATCCCGCGAATGATCGAGTCCGCCGTACCGAAGCCAAGGCTGCCGAGCACTCTGGCGAAACGAATGTGCCTCACCGAGGGCGCCATGCCGGCGAAGCGGGGCTGGACGGTCCCGTTGCCGATCATGGTCCCGGTGACGTGGGTCCCGTGCAGCCCTGCATCGACCCACAGATCCGCGGCCTCTTCGGCGGGAGGGGAAAAGAAGGAGAGCCAGGAGAAGTTGGCGCCGCAGATGCTCTCGCGGTTCGACGCGATGTCCAGGTGGTTGATGTTGAGGCCCGTGTCCATGACGGCGATGGGGACGGAAGCGCCGCCCATGCCGGAGAAAATCCCCGGGATGCCGTCGTAGGTTCGCAGGGCGTCCGCTCCCATGGCGGGAACCGACGTGTCGTGGGCGGGCCGGACGAGGCCGACCGGCTCGACGGCCAGCACGTAGTCCGCGGCCGCGATGGCCTCCACCTGGCCGTAGGACACGTTGGCCGCGTAGGCCCGCAGGTCCGGATCGAAACGGCCCACCACCGCACCCAGGTCCTCGAGTTCCCGCCGCCACCGGCCGTCGGGATCGTCCGCCATCAGGGTGATGAAGACGGGCGCCTGATCAAAAGGGGACAGTTCCGCCAATTCGCCGACGAACGCCTCCGGAAGTTTCCGCTCCGGAGGGACGGCTCCCAGGCCGTCGACTTCCGGCAAGGCCGCGATCTCGTGCAGCAGCGCCGGTTCACCAGGCAATTTGGCGCGGACGAGGTTGCCCGATGAGCCCAGGGCCGTCGCGCCGAGCTCGCCCAGGGATGCCGCCAAGTCGTTCGGTTGGGCGTCCCGGGCCGCCCGGACCCAGCCGAAGGACCAGTCGCGTCCGGCGGCGGACGCCTGGTCGACGATGGTTTCGATGGAAGCGGCCGCGTTCAGCCAGTCCGGAACCGGACCTGACAGCTCGTCCCCGGTTTCGGCGCCGGCTGTGATCCGGGCCCGGGGCATCTCCCCGTGGTAGTAGACGAAGGAGTAGCCTTCGGGCGGCGAAGGAACCGTGTCCTCCGCCGGCTCTTCGGCGGCGGCCGGCGCTTCGGCCATGCGGGGAGCGGCCTGAATCCCGGGTTCCCGGACGGTTCCACGGCTTTCCGCTTCGATCCGGGCCATGGCGGCACGGGTCGCCATGGCTTCTCCCGTCAGCGACGCCTCTTGCCGTTCGAAGGGCTTCTCGAAGTAGGCGATCAGCCCCGCCAGAATTGCGGCCACAGCCACCGCCGCCAGGACTCCGATGGTTCTCTTGTCTGCCTTACGCATAGTCCACCTGCTTATCCAGCGAGTTCCGGAGTGCGGCGGCCTTCTGCCGATGAGTCCCGGACGGGTCGCCCTCGGCCCAAGTGAGCGCAACCCCCAGGGACCAGACCCACGGCATTGCCGCCGCGGCCGATATTCGCGTCATGTTTTTCACTCCGCCGGCGTTTCGCTTAGCAGATATGTTAACCTGAACTTCCAGAATGGAATCGACGTAATTCACTGATTATAAATCAGATAGGTC
>JAPPLF010000052.1 GCA_028874215.1 Acidobacteriota bacterium | reverse complement strand
CCCCCCCCCCGCGTTTGTTTTACGGGTCCCGGGGCCCCCTCTTTATTTGCTCCCCCCCCTGTGGTTGGCCGGGCAATAACTGTCGCCGTTGGTCCTGTAGTCGCGACAGTTTGATCTCAGCTATCAACTTTGAATCCGTCCGGTCGACTTCGATCGCACCCGGAGGCGCCAAACAGGTGCTCAGCCCGCGTATGAGGCACAGGCTTCGGATCGCGATCCATGAGTTGGGATGACCCGGTCGAAGCCGCTGATGGTGAAGACCTTCTCGATGGAATCCGAGAGCGAGCAGACTGAAAATCGCCCGCTCCGTCTCTTGACTTGCTGCGCAATAAGCAGAAAAACACGCAGGCCCGCGCTGCTGATGTACGACAGTCCCGCCAAATCCAGGATGACGTCATCTTCGTCGCCGATGGCCGCCTGCAACGCGTTCTGAAACTCCAGCGCATTGGCGCCATCGACACGACCGACTGCCGTGGCAATCAAGATTCCGTCTTCCCTCTCCGCATGTACTCTCATTTACCGAACCTCCCACAATTCGCCAGCCGAAGCCTGCCCAATACTGGTCCCGCGGATTTTCCCGGATGTCAAGGCCAGAAGCCAGTAAGTTTAACCTGTCGCTCGACCAGATAATAGAGCCTGTCCGGGAAAATTCAGGTAAGAAAGGGGCGGAATCGACCGAAGATCCGTGTGAGTCCGGTCGACTATCGAATTCTCGAATAATGGGGCCAGTGACCCTCCCCGGTTCTATTGACTCCCCGTTGGAGATCGTGGTACGCCTCTGCTCGGCATGTCGCCGGCGAAGACAAGGAGTTCCTCATGAAACCTAGACCTATTCCGGGATTCGTCCTGATCTTGCTCTGCTTGACCGTGACCGGCTTTCCGGCCAAACCGCTCACCTACGTGCACATCCCTACGGGACAGCATCAGTTGTTCCTCGATGACTTCCTGGTCAGCGGCCTGTACCGGGTCGAGCGCCGCGTCAATCCTCCCGTGAAATACGAAGGCAACCCGGTGGTCCGGGCGGACCGGCCCTGGGAGCATTCGCCGGGTCCATGGTGGAATCCGGGGACCAGCAAGTCGATCCAGATTCGGAGCGCGCCCTGCTGGGACCCCGAAGAAAAGGTCTGGAAGATGTGGTACTCGGCTGGCAAGACGGCGTTCGCCCGCTCCCGCGACGGGATCCACTGGGAGAAGCCGTCTCTGGGGAAGCAGGAGTTTCAGGGATCCACGGACAACAACCTGGTGGTGGTTCGAGGCGAGCCCGAGACCCGCATCCAGCATGTGTTGCTGGACCCCGACGCCGGACCCGAGCGGCGGTACAAGGCACTGACCGGTCCCCACAACCGGCATCCCCTGATCTCCTCCGACGGGTACGAGTTCACCAAGCTGGACGTCCCCGTGATCCCCAGCCAGGACGAGTCCCATCTCAACTACGATGAGGTGAAGAAGCGGTTCATCGCCACGGTCAAGCACCGGGGCCCCTTCGGCCGATCGGTTTTTCTGTCGCTGAGCACCGATTTCGAGAACTGGACCGATCCCGAGCTCATCTTTCACGCCGATGCCTATGACCAGTTGTTGGGTGAGCAACGGATCCGGGAGCATCTGGTCAATCCCAAGCTCCGCCTGATGACCATCAACCAGCCGGAGCATTACAATACCGAGATCTACAACATGCCCATCTTTCCCTACGAGGGGATCTACATCGGGTTGCCCAACCACTTCGAAGCCAGCGGCCTTGCACCCAACCGGAACCAGGAAGGGATCAACTCGGTGAAGCTGTCCACCAGCCGCGATCTCCGGCGGTGGGTCAAGGTGGGCAACCGGGGATCCTTCATTCCGGTTTCGGAATTGGGTGAAGGAGTGATCGATACGGGTCAGGTCCTGGCCGCGTCCCGGCCCCAGGTCCACGGAGACGAACTCTGGTTCTACTACACCGGCCTGAACCATCGTTTCCAGACCGACGATCCCTACCGGGGCGGCATTCACCTGGCGAAGCTCAAACGGGACCGGTTCGCCTATTTCGGCGCCGACCAGGAGGGTGGATTCGTTGAGACGCGCGCCATCCGTTTTGACGGGAACCGGCTCTTCATCAATGCCGACGCCTCGGACGGTGAGGTCCGGGTGGAGGTGATCGACCAGCGGGGCCGCCGGGTGCTGGAGGGGTGGAGCCGGGACCGGTCCCAGCCGATCCAGGGCGACCATTTGCGAGCCGAGGTGAAGTGGACCGGAAAACCGGACCTGGGCGCCTTTCAGGGCGAGACGATCCGGTTCCGTTTCCGCCTCTACAACGCCCGGCTGTTCTCGTTCTGGCTGGAATAACTCTCGCGCCGTGGAAGGAGCGAATGCATGAAGGACAGGCCCAGAATCACCAGCATCGAAGTGGTTCAGTACGAAAAGAACATCATCGATGTCGGGGTTGAGCCTTCCATCGGCATTCTCATCTATCAGCCGGGCGGGGTTCAGAAGTTTCGCGGCCGCGGGCTTCGGATTCATACAGACCTGGGAGTCACCGGGGAGTATTTCGGGGGATTCGAGGCGGACTACGCGGTCATCGGCGGGTTGGCCCACACCCTCATCGGTCGCAACGCCCTGGAGCGGGACGCCATCTACGACGACCTGAAGCAGGCCACCCGGCAGCAGTCCCGAATGGGGATGGGGGTGGTGGACATCGCTCTCTGGGATTTGGCCGGCAAGTACTACGACGCGCCCATCTATGAGCTGCTCGGCGGATCGGCCGGCAAGAAGCTCCCCTGCTACGCCAGCACCTACGTCGGCGACTACGAGGAGGGAGGCCTCAACACACCCGAGGCCTACGCGGACTTCGCCGAGGCGTGCCTGGAACTGGGGTATCCCGGTTTCAAGATTCACGGCTGGCAGGACGCCCCGCTGAAGGACCAGATCGAGCTGGTCCGGGCCGTGGGCCGGAGGGTGGGGGACAGAATGGACCTGATGCTGGACCCCTTCTGCGCCATCAAGACCTTCGCCGAGGCCCTGAAACTGGGCCGGGCCTGCGACGAGTTCGACTATTTCTGGTACGAGGACCCGTTCCGGGACGGCGGGGTTTCGGCGTTCGCCCACCGGAAACTGCGCCAGCTCATCAAGACGCCGCTCCTGCAGTTGGAGCACCTGAGGGGGCTGGAGCCGCATGTGGACTTCATCGTGGCCGACGGAACCGACTTCGTGCGCATCGATACCGACTATGACGGCGGTATTACCGGGGTCATGAAGATCGCCCACGCCGCCGAAGGGTTCGGCCTGGACGTGGAGCTGCATGGACCGGGTCCGGACCGGCGGCACGTGATGGCCGCCGTCCGCAACACCAACTACTACGAAATGGGCCTGCTCCATCCGCAATTGGGCCCCTTCCACATGGCGCCCTTCAAGTGCGGCTATCGCGACGCCATCGACGCCGTCGATGCCGGGGGCTGCGTCGTCGCGCCCGACGGTCCGGGACTGGGCGTCGAGTATGACTGGGACACCATCATGGACCACTGTACGGACCGGGCGGAGTACAAGTAGGGCCCGCTCGAGCCGATTCGAGACCGGAGGATCGCATTGAGATGGGTACGCAGAATTGGCAGGAATATCTGAAGGATCGCCAGGACCGGTGGATCGAGGAACTGAGCGAGTTCCTGACCATTCCCAGCATCTCGGCGCTGCCCGATCACGCTGCCGACGTCAAGCAGGCGGCCCGTTGGGTCGGCGACCGGCTGCAGGCGGCGGGTGTAGAGAACGTCGAGGTCCTCCCCACCGAAGGGCATCCCGTGGTCTACGGCGACTGGCTCCATGCCCCGGGGCGCCCCACGCTCCTGGTCTACGGGCAT
This sequence comes from Acidobacteriota bacterium, assembly GCA_028874215.1. Taxonomy (NCBI): domain Bacteria; kingdom Pseudomonadati; phylum Acidobacteriota; species Acidobacteriota bacterium. The sequence continues at coordinate 2,829 of JAPPLF010000052.1, read as the reverse complement.
TTTGACGTGCAGCCGGTGGACCCGGTGGATCTCTGGAGCCACCCTCCCTTCGAGCCGGTGGTCCGGGACGGCCGAATCTACGCCCGAGGCTCGTCCGACGACAAGGGGAACATGCTGGCTCCGATCCTGGCCGTGCAGGCCCTGCTGGAGACCACGGGGACCCTTCCCCTGAACCTCAAATTCCTGCTGGAGGGGCAGGAGGAGATTGGAAGTCCCCATCTTCCCCCCTTCATGAAGGCCGAGGCGGGACGGTTCGCATCCGACGTGGCGGTAAGCGCCGACGGTTCCCAGTGGAGCGAGGAGGAGCCGGCCACGTGGGTGTCGCTGCGCGGTCTCTGCGGTCTTCAGATCAATGTCCGCGGACCTTCCCGGGACCTTCACTCCGGCCTCTTCGGAGGTGCGGTGCAGAATCCTGTGCACGCCCTGGTGCGGCTGCTGGACTCCATGCGCTCGCCCGACGGCAGGGTTCTGGTCCAAGGATTCTACGATGAGGTCCGAGAGCCGGATGACCGGTTGAGGAGCGAATTGGCGAGAGTCCCTTACCAGGAGGAGGAGTTGCTTGCCTCCATCGGTGTGACCGAGACGTTCGGCGAGCCGGGCTTCAGCACCTACGAACGGGAGTGGATCCGGCCGACCCTGGAAATCAACGGCATCTGGGGCGGTTTCCAGGGGGATGGCATGAAGACGGTCCTGCCCCGCCAAGCTCACGCCAAGGTCACCTGCCGCCTGGTGGCCGATCAGCATCCGGACCAGGTCGTCAGGGCCGTTGTCCGGCACGTGGAGGAAAATACTCCTGCCGGCGTCGAGGCGGAGGTCGTCGTGCTGGATTCTTCGTCCGTGCCCTACTCCATCCCCATCGATCACCCCGGAAACCTGGCAGCCGCCCGGGTGCTGGAAGAGCTCTACGGCAGAAGGCCCTACGTGGTGGGATCGGGAGGGAGCATCGCCACCTGCGGCCTCATCCTGGAACACCTGGGGATCCACACCGTGAATCTCTCCTTCGGGCTGGATGACGAATGCGCCCACAGCCCCGACGAATTCTTCCGCCTGGCCAGCTTCGAGAGGGCCCAGATCGCTCACGGCCGGTTCATCGAGGTCCTCGCCGCCGACTCCGGTCAGGGATCTTGACGAATTAGAGGCACTGTAAATCTACCCTCCACTTGGGGCAGTCGTTGGGGTCAGAGGCAGGCGGCTGGAATTCCCACCAGGCGCTGACCGTAGAGGCGGGGCCTCTCATCGTTGTTGATGACGAAGCCGAGGCGACAGCCGTACTCGTCGACAAAGTCGTTTATGGGGCGGAGTTCACGGGCGCGGACGGTCTGAGGGTACTTGATCTCGATGGGGACGACGCCAAAGGTCCCCTCCAATACAAGATCGACCTCGGCGCCACCGTGGGTCCGGTAGTGAAAGGGGTCACAAGCGATTCCGCTTGCCGCCAGCCCTCTGAGAATCTGTTCAACGATCGTTCCTTCCCACGACCGGCCCATTTGGGGATGTCCCCGTAAATCGTCCAATTCGCCGATTCGAAGCAGGTGGTGGAGCAGGCCCGAGTCGCGAAGATACCCGCGCGGGCTCTTGACCACGCGCCTGAGGACGTTGCGTGTGAAGGCCGGCAGGGTCCTCCAAAGGAAGGAACCGTGCGCGATCTCGAAATACTTGCGGGCGGTGGGCTGGGAGACGTTCAGGGCGCGAGCGACGTCCGAGTAGTTCAAAATGGTGCCTGAAAGACCTGCAAGCAACTGGACGAAGCGGCGAAAGCGGTTTCGGTTCAGACCGGGGAAGAGGGTCCCGATATCGCGGTGCAGGTAGGTTTGAACGTACTGTTCCATCCAGACTTGGCGAAAGCGGTCTCCACCCTCGACCCAGGGTTGGGGATATCCGCCCCAGAACCAGTATTCGTGGAGTTTCCGAATTCCCGCACGGGGTGTCATTTCCTTGACGAAGGTTTCCGGCTTCCAGCCCTGCGACAGGCCGGAAAAAAAACGGCTCGGAGGCTTGCGCATCGCTTCCGACAGGGAAAAGGGGCTCATCTCGATCAGTCCGATCCGGCCGGCCAGACTTTCCGATATCCGCCCGGTGAGGTCAGGCGAACTCGAACCGGTAATGACAAATCTGCCGGTTCGGGATCGATCGGCATCGATGGCGACCCTCAAGGCCTGGAAGAGAGGAGGAAAGGCCTGTGCTTCGTCGATGGCCACTCGATCAGGATGAAGACGGAAAAACAGGTCGGGGTCGCGCGCAATGGCTTCGAAGTCCGATTGTCGTTCCAGGTCGAAATGCAACCACCCTTTTCCCAGCTCTCCCAGCAAAGTGGTTTTCCCACACTGTCGTGGTCCGATAAGACCGACACAGGGGAAGAACCCCAAGTATTCGAGCAGAAGTGTGGTGGTATGACGTGGAACCATACCTGACATATTGAAAGTCCAGATTTGAAAATGCAAGGTTACTCTTCACGATCGACCTTGCTGCAGACGCATACGACTCCGGCCGGTATGGGGAAAACTTGGGGGCTTATATATCTAAGGAAGGTCTGATTAAGTCGAGTCCGCACTCTGCAGGATAATACTTCCATACATCACTGCATGGAGGATAGACGATGTCGCAACGGACGTTCGCCGATCTGGAATACGACACCAAGAAGGGTGGCCCGTCGGGAGAAGTTTCTGGCCCGCATGGACGGGTTGATTCCGTGGGAGCAGTTGGAAGCCCGGATTGAGCCGTTTTACCCGAAAGCGGGACGGGGCCGGCGTCCCTACCCGCTCTCGACGATGCTGCGGATCCACTGCGTGCAGCTGTTTTACAACCTGAGCGATCCGGGGATGGAGGATC